>CAJAPL010000216.1 GCA_903943625.1 uncultured bacterium | reverse complement strand
CTGTGAAATTCTTTTACGGCATGATGATTTGCATCAACAGCAACTTTTTGATCAACTACATTAATAAGTAGTGGCTCATGGGATTCTTTCATAGCAAAATTATCTTCAACTTGAGTATATCTACGGGCAACTAAATGATGATGAGCGGGTGGTGATTATGCTCAATGAGTAGCTGTAGATAATCTATGAAACAGCTATATGGCATGATTTTTTTGATGAACGGCAAATTTTTGATCAACAACATTAATAAGTAGCGGCAATAGTGATACTTTTATTGTGAAAGTATCTCAAATATGAGCTAATCTACGAGCGATTAAATGATGAGGTACTAATTATGACTATCTACCATGAATAGCTACAGATAATTTATTGAATGTTTATGTGGCATGATATTTTGCATGAACGGCAAATTTTTGATCAACCACGTTAATAGGAAGTGGTGGTTACGATCCATTTGTCGCTAAGTTACCAGCAATACAATCCATATTTACAATCAATAATGACGATATATATGTTGATTCGACTTGAGTAACTCTCAATATTGACTGTCCTGTAGATGCATGATGAGAAATGCAAATATCATATGGTAATTCGACATGATCATATTATAGTCCATGGAGGTCCAATTAACTCCCTGAATTCGTCCTTTATCCGTTCTGTTGTTTTGCAGACTGGCATATTCAACAAATCCTTGTTGTAGAATGCTGAGTAATGTTTAAGCCAAACTTTTTTGTCCCACCACCATTTGTGGTTTTCATCCTCATGTAATCTGAGGAGGAATTCGATGAAAAATGATGGTTTTAATGTCGGAAGGTCAAGGACCATAGCGTTAAATATACCTTGTTTTTGTTCCCCCAGATTTTTGACAATCCCCTGGGAAACAGCAAAAAGATTTTTTGCGGTGATATCACCAAGAGTTACTGGCCGACCATCATAATGGCCGGAATTACTTGATAATCCTGCGGCATGTAAAATATCGCTTATCATAATTTCCCTGTTTTTAGTTGTTTGTATTTGTGTTATATGTAATATCTATATATATTTAGCCTTAAAAGTCAATAGATGAAAAACGTGGTTGAAGTGGGAAGGGGAATATTTGCAATCTTTTATTGTTAGCCAATGCTTTTCACAACATAAATCAAATCTCAGTTTTTTCAACCAGAATCACTTTCATATCATTTTCACTTAATTATCCACTGGTCTCAAATTTCAACATTTACTGGAATACCTATTTTGTTTCACTGATATTTAATTGTTTTTCATAGATCTTCTTCTCCAATCTCAACTTCTATAATTTTATTTTTTCACTTTAGCCCTGTGCTTTTTTCTTTCTTAATTGGTTTTTTACTCGACTTTGTTTTTTGTATTTTTACTTCTGGTTCTAAAATTTTTTTTATCGTGTAGATTCTTTTTTCATCTTCATCTTCTACCTCAAACTGGTCTCAAACATGTACATTTTTATCTAGTTCTATTTCATCTCAACTTATCTCTATAGTTGATCAGAAGGAATCGCTATTTATTGTTATATCATATTCCCTTACTCTTTTTTTTGTAGTATATCCTGTTTTTGTTCCCCTGTTAAATTGCTCTTGATCTGAGTTATCATTGTCTCAAAAAGCGTTATTGTTTTCCATCATCTTCAAGAAAGTATTCACTGCATCTGGATTATATCATGAATCTCTTATTTTTTTCCTACTAACAGATTCTCAGACTAAATATAATAATCAAAGACATATTAATGCTAAAACAATACACGATAAATATGCTCCCATATAATCATCCATCCTTCGATATATAATTGGCAATGCAATCAAAAAGTATAATGAAAATTTTTGTAAGAAAATAAACATTATAATAATATGAATCCCTGTAATAT
>CAJAPL010000215.1 GCA_903943625.1 uncultured bacterium | reverse complement strand
GATTTTATAAATAAATTGTCAGAAAATTTTGATATACAAGAAAAATGAAATACTGAATATAGACCTAGTAAATTACATGAATTTAGTATGTACCTATGATGAAAATGGTATTGTTTAAATGCAAAAGATTGAACTTATAATGATGCTGACCCTATATGAGTATTGGATGTTACTATATTATCAAACTTAGTTTTGGATAATTTACTTGGGATTAAAGATCTTAGAACTGACAAAAGGATAGACTTTGTCTGAGGTCTAAGGTGACTTGGAGAGCTTAGTAGGAGAGTAGATAGTGGTGAAATGAAGGTAGCATTTGCACTTTATCCGGTTTCTATGAAACAATTGATAGATATCTCGGATTCTGGGAATATTATGCCACCCAAAACCACTTGGTTTGAGCCTAAATTACGCTCAGGTTTGGTAGTCCATGAATTGGAATAATTACTTTATTCGCAAGCCTCTATTGGCATTGGCGCAGATGGATTTCAATGCATTATCCGTTGTCAGCCCTTGCATATTCGGGTATCTTCTGGTCCTCACCGTACTCGTCTCAAGCCTAAAATAAACAAAATTATTGCCAATATGATTATAATCAAGCCAAGAAGCGGTTTATTCATGATAATATTTGAAAAAATTAAATATTAGATACTTTTATCTTATGTTTTTATAGTGTTTTTAAAAGCAAAAAAAAGCTTCTTTTTTTTGACAAATTGGGATTTTTGTTTAAAATAAATACATAAAAGATTTCTAAAAAAATCTTTTTGCAAAAAGAATTTAATTTCTTCTAGACTGGATTATTACATTCTTTGAGTTGGGCTGTTTAGGCTCAACTTTTTTTAAAATACAAAAACATACCATAGAAACCTACGGTATGCCTTGTTTTTGATTTTTTAAAATTAATTTGATTAGCCCTTTCACGTTTTTTTTCTCGTAACGAAGTTCTTGATGCTTGAAGTAACGAATATAACGATGAAAGAAAGTTACTTTGGGGGCATCTTCCCAATCAGTCCAAATTATTTTATTCATAAAAGATGCTAATTGGATTTCAAAGTCTACCACAATAGTCGGTATCCCTTTTATAGCCAGTTCTTGTTTCCAAAAATAGTAGCCGGCAAATGTTTGTGGATCTTTACTCATATTGATTGTGTAGTCGGCATATCCTATACTAAATGGGTAAATTACCACCTTATCTATGCCGTTTTGGAGGATTTTGTAGGCTTCGCTTAGAGAGGATGTGAGATAGCATTTATGCTCTTTTGATAATATCTCAATCTCATCTTTAAAAGCCCACCATTCAGTTTTTGTTGCTGTTATGAATAGAATTTTCATGTTTATATATTTTTCGTTTGTTTTTGTTTCCTGTTGTGGTGTATATCTTATTATTTTTTAAAATCAATCTAGAAAATTATTCTCTTTATGCCGTCATTCCGGTGTTAAGTTTTGCGACCGGAACCTAATATAATAATTACTTTTTAAGAGTTTTGATTTGCCTGATTAAAAAAAACTTCATAGCCCTACTTTTTATCATTGCCTAAAAAGTAGGCAAAAACGCTAGTTCTTTACAAGCCTCGCTACATACATTTACGTTGTTCTTTTTGTTCGCTCAGAGCTCAAACAATTTGTAAAGAACCAAATCCCTAATTACGTTTTTTGTATAGTGACTGTGTAGTAGGTTGTTAAGAAATAAAAAAAACCCCGACTATGTGGGGTTTCTATTTTTATTTTACGTTTAAGCGCTATTAAGCGCTGCGTGAGCTGCTGCTAGTCTGGCGATAGGCACTCTAAATGGTGAGCAGCTTACATAATTTAATCATACTTTATGACAAAATGCTATAGACTGGTTCTCTCCTCCATGTTCACCACAGATTCATAGTTTGATATCAGGTCTGGTTTTTCTTCATTTTTCGATAGCGATTTTGATGAGTTCTCACACTCATTCTTGGTCTATTGTCTGGAATGGATCCTTTTCAAATAT
>CAJAPL010000214.1 GCA_903943625.1 uncultured bacterium | reverse complement strand
TTATGAAGATGGGAATAGTGTTTTGACTATAGAATCCATAATTCTAAATCCAGCGAAAATTTGATTTATCCTGAAAGACTTGAAAAAGTATCTTAGTTCCATAGATATATTAAAAAAAAGTATAGAATAGTTTTTATATATTTAATATTGTTGCAATGTTCAATATATTAGCAGAAAGTACACCATATATAGATCTTACAACTGCTACGTGAATGAAAGATTTTTTTATAGTTTTGATATCTTTTTTTATATTTCTTTGGATTGTTTGTATTATATGGGTTGGAAAAGATATAGCATCAAGGACAAATAATATCCTTCTCCAAATAGTCAGCATTATTTTGATTACTATATTTTCTCCTTTGATATGATTACCGTTATATATTATTATAAGGCCGGTTGGGTATAAAAAAGATAATATCCCCTGGAGAGAAGCCTGTGCGCTAAATATGATTTCTTGTTACAATTGTGGCACTTTTAACCCAAAGGAATATGAATGTTGTATAAAGTGTGGAGAAAAACTTAGAATAAAATGTAAACAATGTTGAGAACAGTATCCTCACAGTTATCAATATTGTAACAAATGTGGTGCTCCAAATATCGAATTTGATTTATAATTTTCTAATTAATTTTTATGTTATTGGCTTTTGTTATAGTTATTATTATGACGGGACTAGCTATACTTTCTAGTGTATATTCTATGTTCGCCCCTTTTGTTGATAGTTTTTGAGATATAGTAAATTACAATGTTGCCTATTATTGAGCTATTTCGGCCGTGGAAAGGGGAGAACTTGCATTGAAATATAAATGACCGTGATTTGTATGATCTGGAGGCTGGATTGATCAAAATACATTTGGAAAACCAAGTGACATTGTCACTGATTGATTTTCTATAAAATTTGAGAATAGAAACTGAATGTTGTGGAATATTGATTCTAGAACACAAAGGATCCCTAATTTGGGAGAATGAAATATAGATAGGGATTTTTTATGGAGTGGTTACAATTCCGAAAATTATAATAAGCTGGGCTACAAATGAGTGGAAACTATATTATTGAGTTTAGATGATAGTTCTTTGGATAGTTTTTATAGTTGAACTTCAACTCCTCCTTGAGGATATGGCTGAACCTATATATCTTGACAGTTTAGATTGCCTCCTAAGGTGGTATCTGGATTTAATAATAGTTTGTTGTGCAATGATAACTCTGTCACAGAAATATGTGACCCTGATCAGGATGGCTTATATGATGATACTATTGTATATTGGTCATTGAAGTGATACTATTGATGAAAACAGTTTTTTGTAATGCCAAATGAATCCGTTGCCTATTATTGAACTGAAAAATCAGTAAATACTGATCAGGATACAGTAATAAGAGAGACCAACATAAATGCTTTATCCTGAATAATATTTTGAGACTCGAAAAATATTTTTGATGCTTGAGCATCGTTACCGTCCACGCAAAACTTTGATTTAAATCATGATTATCTTTCATGAGACACGTTTGAAGAAATTTTTTCTAATCCAGATTACACTTGAATGCAATTAAAATTTACTTTGATAAATTTTTTGACTTCTTTTAGTGGTAGTATGTATCCTTTCTTGGAATATTTTCTTGTGTTTGATAGGCCTGTTGCTGATAGGTTTTATACTATACAGTGAAATTGAAGGAAGGGAGATTATGACATCAAAATAATTATAAAAAAGCCGACATTTAAAGAAACCGTTGCCGGTAGCTTTACTGTTGTATTCTAGATTATACTAGACCGCTTTGGAAATCACTTGTCCACGAATGTGGATAAATTATTTCTTCCGACTGTTCGGGGTCATACTTTAAGTTTCCGCAGACAGCTAGCATAACTCTCGCATCCAAAAGAATTTCGTTTTACTGATTCTTTTGGCGGTCGAGTATAAAATATTATAAACTATTTTATTAATTTTCAGTTGTCTAGTTTGATTACATAATCAGCAAATTTTAATATATTTTTGTCGTGTTCTATCATTAGTACAGTGTCTCAATTGTTTAGAAATTCCCTAAGAACTTTCAAAAGTCTTTCTATGTCATTTGGATGTAGTCAAACCGTAGGTTCATCCAAGAAATATACCGTGTGTCATCTGTAGTCTTTGAGTAGATGTTTCACTAGCTTAAGTCTTTGACTTTCTCATCAAGAAAGAGTATGTGCTGGTTGTCACATTTTAAGATATCATAGTCATATATCGACCATAAGCTGCAAATCTTGCTTGATATGGTCTATTTCTTTAAAAAATTCTAAGGCTTCTGATACATACATTTCCAATACCTGTGATATGTTTTTATCGCGTCGTTTGATAGATAAAATCTCGCTTTTATATCTTTTTCATTTACATAGCTCACAGGCTACGTAGGTGTCTGGTAAAAACTGTAGTTCAATCTTTTTGTGACCATATCATTGACAGGCCAGACATGATCATTTTTCTGAATTGAAGCTAAAATAACTTGGCGTTAATCATAAGTATTTACTATCGGTGGTTCATGCATACAGAGCCCTTATATTATCAAATGCTCATATGAATGTAGATGGACAGGATCTGGGAGTTTTCCCTATGCTTGTTTGATCTACATAAATAGTATTTTTGATCTCTTCATGTCAAATGATTGTATCAACTCATAGATCTTTGTAAAATTCTTGTAAAGCTAAATTTTCATAATGACTATATTCTTCTGTACGCATTACTGGGGCAGAAATAATCTCTTCTCGACTTAATCATTTTTTGAGTAATTGTAGTCTAATATATCATTGGATAAATTTTTGCTTTTCATTTAAAAACCTAAATAAGGTTGTGTACATAAGAGTGGTTTTGCCTGCTCATGATGGTCAGGTTATAATTGTAAAGCTTCATAAATTTATGTTTACATCTATATTATTTAAATTAAATTTATTAGCTTTTTTGATTTTTACCCACCTGTTTGATGGTTTGTGGTTAAATTTCACTGATACTTTTTTTTCTCAGCTTATATATTTTGCTGTTAGTGTTTTTGACTTCAAAAAATCTTCATATGGCCCGTTAAATGTAACATCTCAACCGAAGTCTCATGCTCATGGTCAAATCTCTATTACTCGGTCTGATGCTTTTATAAATTCCTCATTGTGCTCTACAACCACTATTGTATTTCACATTTCTTTGAGCTTTTTTATCGAATTGATTGCTTTTACGATCTCTCTTTGATCCAGTCATATTGTGGGTTCGTCTAGCACATAAATTATTCATGTTAGTTTGTTTCATAGTTGTTTTGCTAGTCTAAGCCTCTGTATCTCTCATCCAGAAAGGGTGTCAATTCATCTATTTAACATCAAATATCCCAATCACAGATCATCTATGGTTTTTATCCTATCAAGCAATGGTTTTGTTATCCTTTCAATTAAATTCATTGCTTTTCAAGATTGCTCTTTAAATGTTTCCAGGAGTTCAATAATATCTTTCATGGGCACTCTCTGTAAGTTTCGTATGTTATATTTAAATTTTGGATTAGCCTTATTTGATTTTAATCATAGTTTACCGTTATTTCACAATGTAAGAAAAACGTTTAAGCTTTCTTTTTTTAACTTTGTTCATTCACAGTCTGGACAACTTCTCATCTCCAGCATTGCTTGAAAGTCTACGGTAAGAAGTCATTTTACATATTGGTCCTTTATAATTTCTTCAATTCATTTGTAGTACATACTTGTATATTTTCATCAGCTGTTTACTCTGATTAGTTCTTCGTCTCAATACAAAACTACATGTAGAAACCGCTCTGGCAAATCTTTCCATATTTTATCTCAATTCATACTATATTTTTCTGCGATTTTTTTGAGAACTGCCTGTCAAAATGCCGAGTCTCTCCGTGGTAATATAGCTCTCGTATATTGACTGTTTGGATCCAATATCTTGTCTATATCTACTTGTAAGATCTCTCATATACCGTGACACATCAAACATGCTCATTCTTGGCGATTGGGAGAAAAGTGTTGTGGCGTAAATTCTGGGTATGTAATATTACATGTAGGACAGTACATTTTGTCTGTGAACCGTGAAATGAAATTTCATTGTTCAGTGGAGGTATTATTTTCTAATTGTTTTTTTGTGGTTTTTTCAGTAGGGGATTCTTCGATTATGTAAACTCAAAACTTATTTGATTCTCACAGTATCTTGATAATATCTTCTTTTAGTCTAGCTATTTTTTCTTTGCCGATTGTTATACGGTCATATATTCAATATATATTTATTGGCAAATAATTTTCTGGGACATTGGGCGTTTCTAGATAAAAATATTCTATTGGATCTAAAATAGTATTTAGTTTATTGTCTTGAGTCTTTAGTTTGTTTTTTCCTTTCTTTGTGCTGTCGACTCAAGGCTGTTGACTGCTGACTAATAGATAGCGAGTAAACCCTTTTCATTTTTCAACCTTATTTCTATTCTTTTTGGTAAATTCTGATAATTCGCTTGGTGTTTTTACACTTCAAGATTCCTTAACTAAATATATTC
>CAJAPL010000213.1 GCA_903943625.1 uncultured bacterium | reverse complement strand
TTTTGTATTTCATGACATGTCATAAAACTTTGCGTTGGCTCATAGACATGCAAATCATATTTTGAATGTTGTGTAAATATCGTAATCTGGAAGACTTGATGTGGCGTGGGTTTTTCAAGTCATTATAGGCTGTTGTATGACAATTGGAGTACATGTTGTTCATGTCTGGATTATCGTTGTATATGATGGTAAATATGCTTCTATAACCTCTGGAGATGCGTCGTTTCACGTAGACTGTATTACGATTCATGAATTAAATGAATTTTCTATCGTAAGATCCAAATCCGCAGGTCACACTAGTGTTCAAGTTTCTAGTTCTCGTCAACTAAATAATATTGCTCAAGTAAGATGAAAGCCAAACAAGTCTATAATCGATAGATATATTGTGTTTCATGATAGGGTCGCTTTTACTCAGTTTCTTCAAGATAATATCAGAGTATCTTTATCGTAATATGAGGACAGTATGCTTGCTAATCATGGATTACTTCAATCTCAGTTATAAATTTTTAGTCATACGTCTTGTGAGTTACAATTTACGTATCCAGATCAATTTGTTCATGTATAAAATATTGGGGAATTCCGTCATGATATATAAAGCCTGATTTTGTCGTATGGAATTTGTTGGCTCCTTGTAATGATGGTTACATCGCAACATTGAAGGGCGCTACAATCTGGTCTAGTAGAGAAACTGTAATCATCTATTGTGTCTAGATTATTCTCCATATCTCTTACCTCTACACTTATTTTTATTGTTCATGAGGCTGGGAAATTAGGATGATTTATAATATTTATGTTGTAATTTGGTTGATTGGCAGTAGATACTAATCATGATAAATTTAGACTATTGCCTGTAAATATATATGGTCAGTAATTTGTTCAATTGATTCATGATAAAGTGATTTTTATCGTTCCGCTGTCTACTCAAGCTCGATTATCCTGTATCCCGAGTTTTATAGGAGTGGATAAATTGACGAATCTATCTCCGTTATTTGGATTGCGAGATCATAGCAATCGTGGTCATATAGGATAATTGAATCTTATTTCGTTTTGGCTTGCGTTATTTCATTTGCGGTCAGATATATCTGTTGTTACTGTAATTGTTTTTTCTATTCAGTAGTCAAAAAGTTGTGCTTGATCTATCGTGATATTATAATTTTTACTATTGTTTTGTCGTGTCTTTCAGTTTCAAACTGCTGTCACTCATAAGCTTCATGATGTGAATGTTTTTGTTTGTCAATTTCCCTCTATAGTAAAATTAAATGAATTTAAATTTATTCAATACTGATTGGAGATTGCTCATCATTGGTTACCTGTCCATATTCATCATGTCCGTATATAAGGGACATTAGATATGCCATTTACTCAACCTGCTTCATCTAAAGATAATGAAACTCAACTTAATTTACTCTGTTTGTTTCATTGATTTATAGGGACAGAGATGTTTATGCTTGGACTATCGGCGTCTGCTACACAAGGTTCTTGTAATATTTGATAGGTTCATGTAAGGTTAGGTGTCTGGGCGCTTGGATTTATCAATTCTACTCATCATGTACGACTCAATGTCGTTTCGATAGTCGCTGATCATGAAACATACTCCATGCCAAAAGATCAATAAAATGTAGAAATATTGTACAATGGGATAAATTTTATATTTCAGTACAATCAATCGGTTCAATTATAATCTGTTGTCGTGTTTGTACGATCTATTTCGAGAATCGTATTTGATGGATCCTTTCGTGTCGGAGATCCTGCCGAAGATCGATCAATAAAAGTCTGATTAATGCCCTCAAATAAATTTGTTCTGAGTGTGTTTGGATCTGTAGATGTATTGTAACTAAATCTTGTAGGATCTAAAATAAGATGAAAACGTCCCGCTCTAACTGATTTTCATTGACTATTTATCCTTACATTTAGAGTTTCGCTACATCATTGTTGATAAGGATATGTGCTTGTTCAAGAGTCATAATAATAATATTGTCAGCTTATTTTTTGAGTAATCCCAAAAGCTATAACCAATGTGGTTATTATCAAAATCCTTTTTATGCTGTTCATTATTTTTTCTTGGATTTTCATTTGAAGATTTTGAAATAAGCGACTAAAATAACTATGATAATAAATAATGATATTATATAAGATTTATTATCTTCCCGAGATTTTTGGTATACGTCCGCCATGTGTTCTTTTTCTATTTTATCAACTGTATCATTTAAGGATTCTTCAAAATTAACATTTGATTCTTGTGGTATTATTTCTTCGTCTGGATAATCGCAATTAGTTCAATTAAATGTATAAAATCAATTTCGGGTGTCTTCTAGTACATCTACTCATCATCATATACTTAAGTTAGTATCTGTGGTATCTCATTTGGCTTTGATATAAAATTTTATACTTCAATCTGCATCAGATTTGTTTTGTGGTTTAAAGAATATTTTTCACACCACTCATTTCTGGCTTACTCGTTGAGATGGTCATGATGTAAACCCCACAATATGAGTAATATTATCTGTTATTTTTGTTGGCAAAAAATATGGAAATAAACTAGTGGGCTCAAATTTTATAAATTGCATTGAACTTTCTATTACTATATCTGTCGCTGATATCTGAGCTCATTCTGGATCCATTACTATGTCGATTCATAGCATGCATCATGGAG
>CAJAPL010000212.1 GCA_903943625.1 uncultured bacterium | reverse complement strand
TCATGTAATGAATTTTGCTGGCACCATATCAAAAGCGTAGTTTATGATCTCTAATCATTTTGGAGCCTCTTGTCGTAGCTCTTTACCAGCTCTTCTTTCTATCTTTACGGAGTTGCTTTCGTCTACTTTCATTAGACTGCCAACCACATAAACAGGGGTCCCTGCATGTCGTGCTGCCATGGCGATGGCGAAGCTTCATATTTTGTTATAAATCCCACCATTAGTTTTGATGTTGTCACATCCTATGATTACCATATCTATGTAAACGTGGGATTCGTATAAATTATCTATGAAAAAAGGAGCAGAATCATCTGTTATCATTGTGTTTGGTACTCAGGCTTTTATGAGATCATTTGAGGTCCTTCTTCATTGGTACAAAGGTCTGGTCTCTGTATTGTAAACATGGATTTCTTTTTCTTGTCACCATGCTGTCGTAAGAATTTTTACTACAGACCCGCTGTGGCAATGTGTCATGATATTGTAGCCGCGTTTGATTAACTTTGCTCAAATATTTGGTCTTACTTTTTCTTCATATTCTATATCTTGTACATATTCTTTGCAGGCTTGTCGAAGTTTTTTTTGTATTGTTTTAAGATCACCTTTTTTGCTTAGTAATTTTTTATAATTCCAAGAACAGTATTTTAATCAATTAAAAAGCATTGGTTCTGTTTCTCTGGCTTCTTTTAAAAGAATTATACTATCTTGTAAAAATTTATCTAATTCTGAAATAGATCAGAATTTCTGTCTCATGATTTCTTGTCATAATGTTTCTATTGCTGCTTTTGCAATATTGGTTGCTCATTGGATATTGATAGCCGCAATATCTTCTACTACTTTTTTGATTTTTGATAAATCGGACATTTTATATTTTTTATTTTTAAAATATTATTTATTTTTCTTGCTTGTAAACTCTTGTTTCTTTACGTCGAATTTTCTTACTAATTCAAATAAAAATAAATCGGGATTCCTGTTGAATACGTTGGTTCACATATTACTAAAACATGATAAAACTTTTTGTACCTTGGCTGATTTATGTTGTATTTGGGTCAAAACATTATTACGAAAATCTGTAAATTTTGTGTATGTTTGGAGTTCTGTAATTGCTTTTAAACAGTCGTCGAATTTATCCTCAGAGAATTCTTTGTGTAAAATTGCAAGTCTAGCCTTAGCCAATGTGTCATCAATATCATTTATTTCCATATCTCAGAAGTTTATATTTTTTCAATTGATTCTATCTCTTGATGTGCGAAAATCAGCTTGTCATATCTTATTTGAGACTATTACAGCATGCTCGTTTAAACATTTCCTGGGCACTATTATATCTTCTGCTTCATCTATTTTGAAACAGTCGCATTGATCTATTACAAAAAGTGGTAGGGAACTAAGGCGTAATTGTTTAAATTCTGCTATTGATGGTGTGGTAAACACCTCTGTGTTGAAGTCTCATTTTCATATTTTTATCAATACGTCTTTTCAATCTTGTTGTGTAATCGTGTATAATCATGCTCAGCTACTTGATTGAAGCGTTTTGCTTTTTGTTTTTAGGTGATAGTCTGAAAAATCACTTCCTCAAATTACTTTTTGTGTTCAATCTATTTCTTCCTCTATATAACAATATAAGTATTGTAGTGCTTGTGTTAGCTGTGAAATTTTAATGTTTTCCATATCACCCATATTTTCAAAAATATATCACGATGCACTGTCTCGTGTATTTGTATCTGGGTTGTGTCAATACTTATTTCAATTCCCGGTTGCTTCTTGCATTTTCTGAATTATATTTAAATATATTTTTGGGCTTCGGCTATGACTTTGTTCATTATCTTTACGCATTTTATTGGATGTTTTCATATTGATGTTTCTCATGAAAGCATAAGGTAATCTGCTCACTGTATAACTGCGTAAAATATATCACTTATCTCTGCTCTTGTTGGGATAGGATTTGTAATCATACTCTCAAGCATCTGGGTAGCTACTATTACTTTTTTTCATTTTGTTTTTGTCTTTTTTATGATTCTCATCTGGTGATCTGGTATAGTCTCTATGGGTATTTCTGCTCATAGATCTCATCTTGCAATCATGACCGCATCTGAAACGTTTATTATGTCTGAGATGTTGTTTATTCAATCCTGATTCTCGATTTTCGCTATGATTTTTACGTTGAATACTTTGTTTTCGTTTAGAAATTTTCTTAAATTTTCTATGTCTTCTTTGCATCTTACAAAACTTAATGCTACATAATCGAAGTGATTTTTGGTCGCGAATAGTAAGTCTTCTTTATCTTTATCTGTTAAGCTTGGTAATTTGACTGATGTTCATGGTAAATTCATGTGTCTTTTGGATGTTATTGTCGCTGTGTTGAGTGCTTTTACTACTATGTAGTCTGCTTTTTTTTCTATTACTTTTACTTCAAAAATTCACGAATCAATTACTATTCTTTTGTTTACCTCTATATCTTTGATTAAGTCTTTGTAATCACAAAACATTGTTTTGGGGGAGTCTACTAGGCTTTTTTTTGTTACTATTTTAAATGTTTCCTCATATTTATACGTTACTGGTTCTGCTAAATCGCCCGTCCTGATTCATGGTCATTTGAGGTCGGCTAGTAGGCAGAAATCTCCTGCTAATTCGTTTTCGACTGCTTGTATGTTTATCAAAATCTTCTCAACATCTTCATGTTTTCGATGAGAAAAATTAAACCTCAAGATTCTAACTCAGTTTTCATACAGTTTTAATAGTTTCTCTTTTTCTGTAGTTGTGGGTCATACACTTACTATTATTCAAGACATAAACTTAAGTAAAAAGTAAAAAGCAGGAAATGGGAAGCAGAAAATTTAAACTTATTGCTTTCTACTTAATTATATATGGAAATTTTTATTTTGCAAATTTTGTCTGCAAAATTTATAATTCTCTCATCCAAAATCTTTTACATGATTTTGGCGTTCGAAATACAAATACTGCTCTGCAAAATTTATAATTCTCTCATCCAAAATCTTTTACATGATTTTGGCGTTCGAAATACAAAT
>CAJAPL010000211.1 GCA_903943625.1 uncultured bacterium | reverse complement strand
TTCCAAAATCCTTCAAAAATTATTTTCAAAATACCTTCTATTCTAACTACCCAACCTCAGATTTACAAGACGTAGAGCCATTTATCTTGCCAGTAAATAGAGATTTTATACGTTTTTCTGATGAATGAGTTTTACATTCACAAAGCATATTCACAAAAGACGGGACCTATATGGACCCCATGAAAGATATTCTTTCACTTTACAACAACATAGATAAAGAATCAAAATTGAATATATATTTTGATTTTAAATTTAAAAAGCAGAAAAATTCTTTACAAAAAGTATGATGACTCATAAAACGAGCTTGGTGAGCGACCAAAAAAGTCGAAGAAAAAAAAGACGACAATGCCCCAAAAGAAGAGATATTGGCTTCAATTTCATATATACTTAGGACAAAAGATATATACGTTAAAGAAAGCGCTCAAAAAAACATAACATCAGTATTTTCTCCATTTGTTTCAGACGGGAAAATTAAAATAAAAAAATCTGAAAAATATAAGCGAGCAGCCTTTAATCAAGTTATAAATCTTTTTCATATTCCGACTAAAATAAATTTTAGTAAATGACTTGAATACTGTCTTTATAGAAAACTTCCCTATCCTACAAACATTCCCACTTCAGAAAATCGAGATGAAAAAGATTTAACTATACTTTGAGATACAGACTATAGATGAGAAAAGGTAAGATTTGGGATAAAAAAAGATGATAAATTTAGACACATGTATATTGTCGGTAAGACATGAACAGGTAAATCTACATTTATAGCAAATATGCTCAAGAGCGATATGTTAACATGAAATGGCTTAGCGTTATTAGATCCACATGGAGAACTTGTAGATATTATATTAGAACATATACCCACAAATAGAATAAATGACGTGATATTATTTGATGTGGCAGATTCAGAATTCCCGTTATGATTCAATCTATTTCAATCAGATACAGAAGAATGAAAAAATTTAGTTGCCTCATGAGTCGTTTCTACATTCAAAAGACTATTTGGGACAAGTCGATGACCAAGACTAGAATATATACTTAGAAATGTTGTATTATCACTTGTAGAATATCCCAATGCAACACTTATGCATATATTAAGAGTCTTAACAGATAAAAACTTTAGAGAAGAAGTGATAAGCAATGTAAAAGATGGTGTAGTGCTAAAGTTTTGGCAAACAGAATTTAATAAACGAAATGATAAACAAAGGGAAGAGGCAGTATGACCCATAACAAACAAAGTTTGACAATTTCTATCATCCAAACTCGTAAGAAATATATTTGGTCAACCAAGGACAAAATTAAGCCTTAGGAAAGCCATGGACGAATGAAAAATTATTCTTGTAAATCTAAGTAAATGAAGAATAGGAGAAGATAATGCAAATATGATTTGATCATTATTAGTTACAAAATTCCAGATTGATGCCATGTCTAGAGCAGATACTCCAGCTCATTTGAGAAGAGATTTTTATCTTTATATAGATGAGTTTCAAAATTTTGCAACAGAATCATTTGTAACTATATTATCAGAAGCTAGAAAATATAAGCTATCGCTTATAGTTGCCAACCAATATACTTCACAATTACTACCTGAGATTAAAGATGCAATATTTTGAAATGTTGGTAGTATAATATCTTTTACTTTAGGAAAAGATGATGCAGATATTATTACTGGTCAATTCAAAGAAATGATATGAGTAAATGATCTTATATCATTGCCTAAATTCACAGCATATACAAGACTTATGGTAGATTGAATATCATCAGACCCATTCAATATGAAAACACTACCAATATCAACCCCAGATTGATCATTGGAACTCATCGACAAGATACGCAAACAATCAAGGCAAAGATACGCGACCCCAAAAGATCAGCTAGAAAGACTGATGAACGCTCGAAATGCAAAAACATTTTCTATTCAAGAAAAAATATCTGAAAAAGCTAAGCTTGAATGATTGTGACTAAGCGAACAAGAGACGAAAAACCTTGAAGATCAATTTATTCAAGATCACGACTATCTTTTTAGAGAGTTTAACATAGATGGTATTGAACCAGATTCAATTATATTTGATACAGACAACAATTCACACAAAGCAATACGATATACTAAGCCAAAATGACTTGAGGATCAAGCAAATATAAAGTATAAAAAATGAGAGAAAATTTGATCGATAGCAACACATCTTGATATATATGAACACCAAACAATTAGAATAGAAAAAAACTGACCGCTCGTAATTCGAGTATGAAAGAAAGAAGATTGCCTAAAACAATTGGATGATATAATCAAAAATGCCTGATTAGACCCTGAAAATAATGATTTCTTAAAGCTATGTCCAAACGTCAATAAACTTGAGGCATCTCAGCCAAAAGAGGAAGTTAAACAAACAGCAACAGATAGTAGTAAGCCTACAAATACATGAACATCAAAGCCATCAACTCCCAAACCATCTAACACTGAAACTGTAAAACAATGAGACTTGGCTACCGGACAGGCAGGCGCTGGTACTTTCACAATAAAAGATATTAAAATCTGACAAGAATATGAATGATATATTAAACTAAGTTACAATTATTGAATGTTTGTAACCGTAAAATGAGTAGAGTGACTTTTACATAAAAATTTCATTGTTGCTCCAGCATGAGTAGAGTGGAAAAAATATTATAATATCTGAGATAAGATTAAAGTAAAAGCCAAAGAATTTAAAGAGATAAACTGAGAAGAGAGAGTCGTATGGAGTCAGAAATAACTATAATATAGTTCAGACTTAAGTAACTTGCAAATAAAATATAATTTTAGAAAAACCGTTGCAGCACCACGCACAACGGTTTTTTTATATTTTCAGAAATTCACAACAGATTAATGTTACATTGTCACAATGAAACAACGTTACAATCGAGCAGTTAAACAATTACTTCACATGCACTTCTTCATATACTCTCTCTATCATAGTCTGTAGTTCTCTAATTGGCATCTCAAAATTATTCCTATAAAACCCATTTCCCAAAAGCAGATTGTCTAGATTATCTCAAGTATCTTTAAGTGAAGAAATAATATTCATAACATCTTTTTTATTACCAGAGAATTCCTTATTCACTCTTAACTGAAGTTGTATCAAATGTGTCTGCATCTCTGCAATTTTATGGAGTATAATATCCACAAGATCCGTATCCATTTTTTCAGTTAAACTAATCCCATAAATTCATACTGACTTAGAATTTGCATCAAGTGCTGAAATAATCATTTCACAAGTCTGATTGATACTATCAACTAGCTTGGTAATCTTTCATAAAGATTCTGAAGATGATTGTAAATTTGCTTTTTCCATGGTGCTTTTGGATAAAGGATAAAATTTGTATAATTAATTATATTCCAAAAACATAAACTTCAAAAAAAATCTGAATTTATCTTCCAGATCTCTTGGTATATTTCCTATACTAGTATGTTATTATTTACAAATAGCTGTTTTATCTATCTTTTGACAACTAGAGGTTATCAATCTTACTCATAACGACATTTTTCATAGCAATAATTATATATTTAATTCCAGCTGAAAAGATTACATCGACTAAACAAACCAAGGAAAAATCAAAATGGCGGATGATTTTTCTAGAGTTTTTTCCATACTTTTTGGGGCAATGCCAAAAGAACAAAGAAAAGAAACTCAGTCCAAGCAAAGCGTTTTAGTATGTTGTAGAGGTTGGGGCGCAAAAAGCCCCACAAATAATAATTATAAATCTTCCTGTGCTTCGCACCACCCCTCCTTTTACAAAGGAGGACAAGAAAAAAAAGTTTATAATGCCTTCCCTACTACATATCCACTACTCCATGCCCATTGCAAGTTATACCCTCAAGTTCTACCAGTAATATCACAGGCCTCTCCAACAAAATAAAGTCATGGCACCTTTTTTGACTGTAAATTATTATCAAGCTCAGATAATTTTATTCATCATCAAGTGGCTTTTGCAAGTTCCCAAGGCCTAAATCACGTTATTTGAAATTTTCTTTCACAATCTTTGTCAGATAAACCAAAAAAATTAACAGTTTTTTCATTTAATTGTCCCATATCAAATATCACAGTTAATTCATAATCCGCCAATTTACTTGTGGCTAATTCTCTTCAAATAAACAATCCAATATCAAATACCGCAGGACCTGAAAGTCATCGATGTGTAAATAATAATGGTCATTTATTTTTGAATACTACTTTTTTTCAATATGTTACGATCGCTTCAACTTCAACAGCACTTCCAGTCAAGACAGAAACATCTTGAATAGTTTCTACTCAAGACAAACAAGGATAAGCCTCTACCGTCTCTATTCAAAAGTGTTTAGCTATATCCCATGCTATTCAAGTCGCTCATATTTGGGGGAAATTCTTTCATCAGCTAGAAATCACAAGATTCCTGCATATATACTCTTCATTATTTGATTTAACTATAAATAGATCATCTTTCTTTTCTACATCCAAAACTCATTGTTCAAACAAAATCTGGTTATTGTTATCTTTAGCCTCTTGGACAAGCAGTTCAACTAACCTGGCAGACTTTTCGCAGTCAAGAAACATTTTTCCATATTTTTCTTCATGCATAGTGAGTCATCTACCAGAAAACCGGTTTATCACATCATGATTTGATAATTTATGAAAAATACTATGTAGCGGTTTAATATTATCTCATACATAATCATTATCTGGATCTAGGTTTATATTCGTAACATTACATCTTCATCCTCCAGAAAGCAAAATCTTTGTTCATACTCTTTTAGAATTTTCTAATATTAGTTTATCAAATTTTTTATCAGCAAAAATACCACAAAACAATCATGCAGCTCATCATCCTACTATAATCACATCCCAAATCTTATCTTGCATTTTATATCATTGTATCTAAAGATTTAATTATAAGCCCCCTATGGGATATTAATAACGTCTTTATCCAACTTGTTTGCCATTATAAATCTGAGTATAAGTATCATAAACGTTATCCAGAATACTCACAAAAAGAATCATCACATTACATCACTAAACCAATGTACATTTAGATATATTCTACTAAATCAGATAACAATTATTGGGATAAAACATAATAGGAAAAACCAAAATTGATTTTGTTTGGATTTGATATCATTTTCAAATATAACCCAAACGGTAAGGAATAGAATAGTTGCCATAGTTGTGTGGCCAGATGGGAAACTGAAGTCATATAAAAAAATTAGCGCATTATCTGGCCTCAATCTGCCTATAAAAACCATCATAAATATGTCTATAATAA
>CAJAPL010000210.1 GCA_903943625.1 uncultured bacterium | reverse complement strand
AATGGATACTTCTTACTTTTTTGTTGAATTTTGCGTTCATTTTGCTTCTTTTTTAGGTTAGTATTTGTTATTATTTGTAATGCATCTTATATACATTTACTACTAAAAGTCAATAGAAGTGAGCGCCAGTAAATATTGCAACTATACCACGCCGCTTTTTACAAAAAAATAGCCATCGGCTATTCTTCTACTTCACAGACTATCTACAAAAGACTAGAGATTATTTGACTATTTCTCCTCGATCTCACATTTTTACTCATGCCGCATTTGCTTCTTCCATATCTACATGAAAATCTAGTGCCGAGCTATCAGTAATCCTGACTAAGACATTGTCAAATATGAGTCATCTTTCAGGATTGTTCGTTTTGATTTTAATTTTTTGATTATTTTTTAGTCATCGATCATCAGCTTCAGATTGTGTAATATGTAGATGTCTCTTTGCAACTATCACTCATTCTTGCAAATAAATAGATCACTGTGGACCTATGATATTCAAGCTTTCACTTCATTTGATATCTCAGGATAATCTCATAGGAGCATTACATCACAACACAAAATTATCAGTAATAAATATTTCAACCTGAGTCTGTTTTCTGACAGGTCACATTAATCTCACATTTTTTATCTCTCATTTTGATCACTTTATAACTACAGTCTCCTCATATGCAAATTGTCATGGCTGTGACAGATTTTTCAATATTTTAAATTCATATCATTTACCAAAAAGTTTATCAGCATCCACCTGACTGAGATGGATATGTCTATTTGATATTCATATCGGTATTCTCATTTACTATAATTTATAATTTAAATCTTATTTTACTTCGTCATTGCGATAAGCATAGCGAAGAAGCAATCTTAGTAGATTGCCACGTCTTTCGTCCTCGCAATGACGGTTTATAGTCTATATCCTCACATAAACATTCTTCACATACTTGTCCAAAACTTTTTTAGCCTTCATCAGTTCTTCTTTTGTAGGTAATTTTACATCTTCAAGTTCATAGTCTCGACCTAGCGATTCTCGCTTATATTTTCATAGCGTGTGATAGGGGAGTATTTCTAGTCTTTGCAAAAATTTAAAGTTAGTTAGATATTTACCCATCTTTGTTAGATATTCAAGTTGATCAGTATACCCAGGGACCAATACATATCTCACCCGAAACTGCTTTCAAGTTTCTTCTAGATAATTTATAAATTTCAAAACTTCTTCGTTACTATCCCCAGTAATTCTTTCATGCCATGCATTATTTATATGCTTGATGTCTGGCAAAACAAGATCAGTTACTTCAAGCAATTTTTTCACATCATCATTTAGTATTGATGCATTTGTATCTAGCGCTGTGTGTATTCACAATTTTTTTAACTTTGTGAAAAAGCTTATCAATCATTTTGTTTGCAAAAGCGGTTCTCAGCCACTCACAGTCACTCATCATTTATTTCAGAACTATGCTTCTTCTTTTTCTATCATAGCGATCAATTCTTCATCGCTCATTTCTTTTCATCAACCATGATTTCGTGTATCTGGATTTTGGCAGTACAGACAATGAAAATTACATCCTTGTAAAAAAACCAAAAATCTGATTCATGGTCAATCTTGTGTCCCAAATGTTTCTGTCGAGTGTATTTTTAACATCAACTTATAATTTATAATTTAAAATTCTTTCTACATCCTATCATGAAATGTCCTCGCAATCACTTCCTCTTGTTGTTCCCTACTCAATCTCACAAAATTAACTGCATATCCAGAAACCCTAATTGTTAACTGTGGATATAGCTCTGGATGCTCGATTGCATCTAGCAATGTTTCTCTATTCAAAACATTTACATTCATATGATGTCATCATTTTCCAAAATATCCGTCCAGCATTGTGGATAGATTTTCAATCTGTTCGTCTTTATTT
>CAJAPL010000209.1 GCA_903943625.1 uncultured bacterium | reverse complement strand
TGATAAAAACAAAGAAAACTTGATGTTCTTGTGAGGACAAAAATAAAGGATGCACATGCAAAAACTGCGAATGCAAATGTGATTGTTGTAAATGATGAAAATGTTCCTGCAAAGGAAATTGTAAATGTTGTTGTAATTGCAATTAACAAAAAAGTTAATAATCAATCATCCGCGAACAATTAATTATTAACCAAGCACCAAAAACATATCTAACCATAGGCAAAAATCAAGTTTTATTATATTACTCATCACAAATGTTGTGAGAAAATAAACAATCCATAGCACTATCAGTCAAGAAAGCTTTTGGGACTCTAAAAAAAGTAGAAAAGATGATAAACGACGACATTTATTGCGCAGATATAGCACAACAAATAAATGCGACTATATGACTACTCAAAAGCGCGAACAATAAACTTTTAGAGAATCACATTAAATGCTGCTGAGCAGATAAGTTATTGTCTAAAAATAAAAAAGAAATAGACGATTTTGTAAAAGAATTAATCAGAGTGCGAGATGTTTCCACAAGGAAATAATTTTATATAAAAAGATACAATGAAAGTTAAAAATAAATTTAGAATTTTTTTACCATTCACAATTAGTATAATCATAGTCTGTATATACACTATATGACATCAGCTAATTTTATGAAAAACAAATGGGATGATTGCCATGAACGATTTTATGTGAATATGGTTTCTGCTATTCTGATTACTAAAATTATTAGATTTGAGATGATTTGTAAGAGACTTTAGAAAATATGATATATTAGCCAAAAATATCTGAGTATACGGGTGGTTATTCCCATTTGCTGAAATAATTCTATGAATTGCCTATATACTAGACTACAAAATGGATTATCGGATAGCTATCAACACAGCGACAATACTGATAGTATGAATAACGAGTATATGAATATTGCAATCTCTCAGGAAGAAACAGAAAACTGATTGTGTCTGTATGTGAACCGTATTCCCGCTACCTATGAGCAATATAAACCTAATAGAAAACATAGCCATGTGAGCAATGGCAGTTTTTATGATATTTTGGATGATCTTAGCGTCACATACAGCATCAACGCATATGAATAGCCAATCAGATATAACAAATCAGACAGCGAATATCTGTCACTAAAAATTGGCTTTAAAAATTTGACAAATAAGGAGTTATCGATTATAATTAAATGTAATTTAACTCCTTATTTTAAAATAATGAAAAACTACAAACCAAGTCCTCTAGCTTCATGACTAGCTTTGGCGCTATGTCGATGAGTAGCAATAATTGCTATGTGAGTCTTCTGAAACTTCCGATGACAATACGAGACATTTGTAAATTTGCTATGACAATTTTATATATGATACAATATCACAGCTGTCTGAATAATAACTTGATTGCTACGAGCTATCATAGACTGATTTTGTAGTGGATTTATATTGATCTGGATATACAACATAATGTACAGAGCTATAAAAAAATAGGTTTACCACATAAAAACAAAAATGAAGAAAAGCAAATTTAATCCTTCTCAGAATCTCAAACTTACACCACGACAAGTGGCTACTTTTGAGCTGTGTATGTTATCTGGATGAGCGCTATTTACTCTATATCTACCAGATTTTTTTATATCTATTGAATGGCTTTTGCGATTATTGTTAATCATACCTTGAATATATATTTGCTACATTCATTTTAAGCAAGCAAACAAGTAAATTTAATAAATCGCTACACTTAAAATATCATTAAGTATTTTAATTTGTTACAAACAAAATGGCAAAAGAAAAATTTGATTTATTCAAAGACGTTACGCTTACTCGACGACAAGTATCGATATTCAAATTATGTGTATTCTCATGATGAATATTATTTACCATTTATCTTCATGATTTTTTTGTAAACACAGAATGGTTACGATGGATATTAGCTCTTGTACCATGAGTATATCTATGATACATATACTTCAAACCAACACCAAAAGCCAATACAAAAAAGAGAAAATAAAATCATAAACAAACTGCAAACCGTATAAATTAAAAAATATGGAATCTGCAGTTTTTTTTATATAAATAATTATTCAAAATAAGGCAATAATAACGCCAAAAAAGTAGCTAAAAATTTGACAAACTTTCTGGGTCCAGATATAATTTATATACAAAGACTTTTAGAGGTAATTTGAGCTATGAAACGAAACAAATTATTATTTTTGCTAATCATCTCAATCATAAGTTTTTTTTGTATTACAAATATTGGTAAATCAGACAATGTAATGGTTGGATTCTCTGACTCAAAATTTTTATATTGATGAAGTGAGGAAGATACTATAAGCTTCACAATATCTTGATGAGTAGAGACATGATTTTCAATCAAAGTATACAACAAAGAAGATATTAGCATGACATACAAGCTATGATCAGTAGACGCAGGCACAACAAATGATAGTTTCAACGACAAAACATGTTTAGGCGAAAACCAAACATGAGTTTTTGGACAATATATTTTGGGAGACAAATCTAGCAAAACAATCCCATCATGATGAAGTTGAATACGGAACCTAACAGCACAATTTCCAAATTATTATAGCTGAATATATAACTGATGTATAACATTTCATCCAAGCATAGTATGATGAACGACAGTCGATACCTTACCGCGTAGATGAAATTTTATAGATGTCACAGTTCGTTCAGTCTGAATAAATCTTAGTCTCAAAGCTTTCCCTTCCAACCGTATAAATCAATCAAGCAACAACACAAATTCATGAATAGTGAAAATATATAACACAAGTAAAGTTTTACAAAGAACCATAGATATTTGATTGAATGGCAATTGAACCTGAGCCTTATTTACAGATATTGCCCCTGGTACATATTATTTTATATTTAAATGACAATCACAGCTCGCATCATATATTAGTTGAGTAATAATATCCTGATCATGAAGCCAGACAATTGATTTTACAACGTGAGCGAATTTATATGGAACTCAAAAATTGAATATGACACAAGACGATTGATATAGATATCAGACGGCAGGAGATTTGAAAAGTGCTCAATGAGTTTACGACTACATGGTCAATGGAAATGATATATCAATAATCACAGCAAATTGATTATTTGATAATGGGATATCTGTGTTAGACCCTAGGAATCTTAATGGCGATATTGCCGTCAATGCTTCAGATATAGCAGTTATCTGAATCAACTTTCAATTAAAAGATCCGTACTATACCAATACTTTTAGCTGGTAACATCATTATGCGAAAACGCCCTATAAAAAGAATATTAATAATAAGCTGAATATTAATTATGATATGATTTCTATCAGATGTTTTTGCTGCAAATCCAAGTTTTGAAGTTAATCCATGATCATGAACAAATCTCAAACTACATTGTAGATATCTATTCAATGTAAAATTGAATGCATGATGACAAAGCTACAACTGATTTGATCATGTA
>CAJAPL010000208.1 GCA_903943625.1 uncultured bacterium | reverse complement strand
GGTGCTAAAAGTCAACTAATATTAATGCGCGGAATATAAGTTTTTTGACTAGTTCTTGTTTGTGGGTATAATTGAAGATAGATGAACTAATAAAAGCCTCTACTACTTTAGTTATCTATCAGGTTATGCTTCAGATTCAATTATTATTGAAAAACCTTTTACAAAACGGAGGCAATTTACAATCAAAATTAAGTATTTTGAATTTTTTCGGTTTGGGAGAAAATAAACATCCTATAATCAAACATACTATAAAAGCAGCTAAACACCTACATAAACACCATAAGAAATATATATTCTGATCTGCTGTATGATTTCTAATTGTGAAAGTTTTGATTACTTTACTTACCACGGTAGGAGGTTGAACATTTGCACAAGAGACTAATCCTCAGTACTTTATCTGAGATGGAATAATCTCTCAATATGAGGAATGTGATGATTGAAACTTAGATAACTGAGATGGTTGCAACAGCACATGACAGATAGAAAGTGGGGCTACTTGTATCTGAGAGCCATCAATTTGTTCTATTTCATTGGATTTAACCTGAAGTTCTATCCAAACTTGAAATTCAATATCAACTTGAGATGCTAGCCAAACTTGAAATTCATCATTCACGGGCAATAGTTTATCCGACCTTGATAACATTGATTTAGTAAATTATTTCTATGGACTGTGAACTCAATTTACAGCGAACTGGAACAATAATACATGCGTACTTGAGAATCTAAATATAGTACACGTGCAGCCATGATATAACACAATTCCAAATTTCTTAAACTGAAATACATTGTACGTACTTAGTTCTGGAAGCTACGATACTACGTACATGATCAATATTGAAAATGATTGTACTGCTATTATCTGACTAGAATCATGAGTAGTATTACATACGACAGTAAACAAATGAGCAAATATAAAAATCACGACATGACAAAATAATATAATCTATAATTTAACTCTAAACTGATCTACTAGCTCAACATGACTAATCCATTCATGAAATAATTATTGAATTTTTGTTTCTACCCCAGACAACGCTATATCAGACATCTCTTCATACGACACAATCTGATATGCAGTTTACATGGAAAATTTTGAAAACAATGTATGGAATATATCTAGATTTGATTCATCCATTTGAAATATCAGTAATGAGATCAATACCCCTATAATTCTATCTACAGAATTCTCATGAAACGATATACAGCAATTATTGTCATGAAACTGATATATCTTTAGTTGAAATATCTGGCAGGGGATCAGGCCATTCAATTTATTCCAAAACTCAACATTCCCAATCAGACTAGATATCTATTCGATAGATTACAAGATTAGATTACGTATTTCATCAGGTACAAGGATAGTAAATGCAAGCTGAGAAAATTTCACATGAATATTATTATGACCAAAAACTATCTCAAAATCTACATTACAGGATAATTTTTCATGACAAGATATTATCTATGCCTTTAAGGTCTGAACCGATAACTTTGTTCAATCCCAAGACTCAGATTACAATCCCAAATATTTCTCAATCAGCTTATCATTATCTGATTTAACATGAGCGGATAATAT
>CAJAPL010000207.1 GCA_903943625.1 uncultured bacterium | reverse complement strand
TTCATTATAACGTTAATCTCAAGCATTTCTTTGTCCAATGTTTTTTCTTGGTTTTGTATATCTTCCTTGGTTTTAACCAGACTTTCTTTTTGATTTAAGATTTTATTGTATTCTTTCTTTGCGATTTCAATTTTATCATCCAATATTTTGTTCAACTCAATAGGAAAGTCATTTATTTCAAATTCATTCGCATTGATCTTTTCTTTTATCATCTCCATATCATCAAAAAATTCTTTGTAGTCGTTTACATCCACCCGTTCTAAGCCAAATTTCTTTAGTCCTTCAAAACACTCCAGGTAATCTTGGATTAACCTTCTTAGCTTTTGGTCATATTTACTACTATCTTCATTTGCTTTTATCTGGGCAACAATTTCTCTTTTTTTCTCCATTATTTTTTCTTTCGCCTCATCTATTCCGATAAGTCAAAAAACATTTTTCAAGACATTCAATCTATCGGCAGGCACCATCTCAAATATATTGTCATTATCCTGCATCAAAAATACAGTACTCAAAAAGACTTCTCTAGGCTCCAAAAAACTAGTCAAATGTAATTGTAAATCAGTTTCATTTTTGAATTTTATTTCCTCAATATTTATTGTATTATCATTCTTCAAAACATCCTGGATATCTATATCTTCTCTGATTATCTTCCCTCATAACTTTTCAGCTAACTTTACTGTGTCCAAGCTATCTATCTTAAATAATGTTGATTGACAGCTGTCTTTAGCTTTTCATTTTATAAGTTTCCTAACAAGCAAAAACTTTTCTCACTCAAAATCCCAAAGCAATTTTATAAATCACTCCTTACTCGCTATATTCAGCATATTCCTACTAGCATATCTATATAGCCCGTACATTGGTCAATCAAAAAATAGAAAACTCTTTCATGTCCCTATGGGAGATTTGATCAAATATTTTCAATTATCAAAAAAAATGCTGATTAACTTATCCTTGAACGGTCATATATTCTTGTACGATACTGCTACTAAATCCACTTTAATTTATAATCTGCAACTAAAAATACGTAATTCAAGGTTATTTTAATACTTAGGTTTTTCAAGATATTATGGAAGATACTTATAGTTGACTTAGTCTATAAAATACATAAAATCACAAAAAACATAAAAAAATAAATCCAACAAATCAAAACCTAACCTATCACAAACCTCCAATTTATGAAAAAGAGAAAACAAAATGTAAGCTTTACCGTCCTACCGGGGTGCCGCTTTCGGTGCAAACAAACAGGGAAAATCCTTGCCTCAGTCGAAGCAAAGGATTCTTATAAGGCTCTGTTGATGCAAATGGGGATTGATTTTAAGCCCGGTAGAAAAGCGCCGTTCAACCTACAGCCTAAACCTATAAGCTCCCGTGAAAGGAAAAAAGTTTATCCTTGCAGTGACACTGTAAGTTCTGGAAGCACAGTAAGGTGCCCCAAATGTACCAGCTACACAGTAAGGGTCGGCGATTCCACGGGGATATTCAAATGTGCTAACGGGCACAGGGTTAGAGTAACTGTAGAAGATCGGAGAATGAGAAGCTTTTTATCTGGCTTTTAAGGATACTAAGAGGGACTTTCCCAATAGAGGGTCTTTGGGGATTTTCCCAAAGACCTTCCTTCGTAATAAAAAAAAATCCTGACTTCCGCCAAGATTTTTATTCTATATATTAGATTGTTTTCTATTTATTTCCATATTTGGCTTTCTCTCAAAGCCTCTCTTCTATCCTCAATAATTGATTATCTTTACATATTCTTTCTGATCTAGAGGCGGATCATGCCTTGATAAATCCAGTATTCAAACCTACGACAAGATCAGCTATAAAAGTATCTTCGGTTTCTCCTGATCTATGAGATACAATTGATCTCATTCAATTTTTACTAGCCATATTTATTGCGCTTATAGTCTCACTGACAGATCAGATTTGATTTAGTTTTATAAGTATGGCATTTCACATATCTTCTTCGATTCACATTTCCAGTCTCTTTATGTTAGTCACAAAAAGGTCATCTCATACTATCATTACCTTACCTCATAATTGTTTGGTAAGCTCTTCCCATCACTCAAAATCATCCTCGGCAAGACCATCTTCGATAGACATTATAGGATATTTCTCCACTAGCTCTCCATAGTATTTTATCAACTCACTAGCAGTCAACGATTTTCCATCAATATTATATTTTCATTCCTTATAAAATTCTGAAGCCGCAGCATCAATAGCAAGTTTAATCTGATCAAAATTGTATCAGGCTTTTTTAATAGCCTCCATAATTACCTTGATAGCATCTTCATTCGACGCTAGATTTGGAGCATATCCTCATTCATCTCATACAGATGTAACCATTCATTTTGTGTGTAATATTTTCTTGAGATTGTGAAACACTTCTGCTCACATTCTAATCCCTTCGTGAAAATTGCTAGCTCCTACAGGGACAATCATAAACTCTTGCATATCTACGTTATTGTCTGCATGAGCTCATCAATTGATTATATTCATCATAGGATAGGGTAGTGTAGTTCATTTTCAATCTCCTAGGTATTCATATATCCACTTCCCCTCTTTATTGGCACATGCTACTACAAAAGCCATAGATACGGCCAAAATCGCATTGGCTCATAATTTTGATTTATTCTCAGTTCAATCCAGATTGATTAAAAATTTATCAAAATCTTCATAGTTATTAAACTCTTTTCATATAATCTCTTTTTTTATAATATTATTTACATTATTCACGGCATTCAAAACTCATTTTCCTAAATATCTTTTTGGATCTCCGTCTCTAAGCTCCAAAGCTTCATGTACTCAGGTAGAAGCTCAAGATGGCACTATGGACCTTCATCGACCACCATTTTCTAAACTTACCTCAACCTCTATTGTAGGATCCCCTCTAGAATCCAATACCTCACGAGCGTGCACATCTAGAATTTTATACATTATTTTATTTTATAATTTTAAAAGCACGGTATTTTTTGGTTTAACTAATAGGTTTTATTTATAAGCCTCTGTAACTTTCTGATATACGATGCTTGAAACCTCCTGTAAAACTGATTTTATTTTATTCCAATCATATCCCCTTGTCATTATACACAACAGATAAGGATGCTCTGGATAATAAACTATTCAACAGTCGTGTCGTTGCATCCTTTCAATTCAATTATTTCAAAATATAGATCTTTCTCCAAATTTATGAGAGACTAAGATATTACTATCAGAAATACCAGCTACCAATCAGTCTTTAAACTCAGTTTTGGTCAATAAATTTAAAACCTTTTCAGAATCCTCTCTGTTTAGATATGAAGCGTTGAATAAGACTCTAAAAAATGAAGCATAATCAACTACTCTTATGTTGTTATCAAATCTTCAGTCGGTAAACGCAGGAAATTCTATTCCAACATCTGTAAAAACTTTTTTAAACTCATTTATGTTTATATTCCTCTCCAAAAATATAGAAGCCTCATTGTCTGAATATCTTATCATTTGATCTATTATGTCAATTATCTTATATTGTTTGCCCACTTCTAACCTTTTCTTAGGAAGTATGTTTTGTATATACTCGTCACTTGTTCAATTTTTTGTAAACGTCAGCTTTTTATCCAAAAATCATTTTTCTATTTCAGATTTTTTGTAATAAGCCATCAAAAGTGGGAGTTTCATTAAGCTTGCTGGAGAAAACATTTCTTTTTCCTCTATCCCAAATCGATTCCCATTATTCAAGTTTCTAAAATATACAGATAAATTTGTGATATCTCCATTTTTTATTTTCTCTTTTTCATAGTCTAGTAAGTAACTCTCAAGATTTATATTTTTATTTTCTATTAGCGTCTCACCTATATTTGTATCCAAGACTGGATTTGTAAATCAAGTTCATATATTCTTCTTAAATAAATCACTTTTACCCAAAAAGACTCATACTAATATCGCACAAATCAGTATAATAAAATTTATAAGCATAATCTTTCTAAGTCTTGTGAGTTTGTAATTGGAAGATTCCATTAGATTGCTTTGATTTCTAAATCAAAACTTTACCAGTCATCTCTTTTGGGATTCCTATTCCCATTATTTTTAAAACTGTCGGAGCAACATCTGCAAGTCATCCGCTTGGTTTTGTCTTTTGTACTTCTCAATCTTTTATATACCAAAAAGGCACAGGATTGATTGTATGTGAAGTAATAGGATTCTCTGATGTTCATTTTTCTTCACAATTTCAATGGTCAGCTGTGATAATCAGATGATATTTATTTGTTTTACAAAACTCAATCATAGATCAGATTATTTCACTAAGTTTATGCATCGATTTAATAATGGCGTCCATTTTGCCGGTGTGGCCAACCAAATCTCCATTAGCGAAATTTATTACTACAAAATCATAGTCCTTTGAGTTCCCCTCAAATTGATTGTAAATTTCTTGTGCTGACATTTCTGGATCAAGATCAAAGGTTGAGACCTTATGACTTGGGACTAAAATATCTTTTTCTCAATTATAGACAATCTGCTTCCCTCCATTAAAAAACTTAGTTACATGCGCATATTTCTCAGTCTCTGCTAGATGCAATTGACGCAATTCATTTTCTGAAATTACCTCTCAAAGAGCGTTTTTGATATCTTCATCTTCTATAAATATATTCAACTTATAACTGGGATAATATTTCGTCATAGTTACAAGGTAAACGTCATTAAGGTTTTTTGTAATAAAACCGAAAGTATTATTTTTTTTCTCAACATTCAGAGAATGTGTAAATGCTTGAGTCATTTGCTTAGCTCTATCAGACCTAAAGTTTAAGAAAAACACGCTATCTCAATTAGACACCTTTTCCATACCCATAAAACTTACTGGTTTTATAAATTCATCTGTTAGTCAGTTTTCATAAGATTTTGCAATATATTCACTAGGCGTATCGCTAGTCTCATTTTCTCAAAAAATTATCTCATCATAAGCTTTTTGTATTCTTGCCCGATTATTATCTCTATCCATTCCATAGTATCTTCACGCAATAGAAGAAATCTGAACATTGGGGTATTTTTCAAGAAATTTTTCAAAATCAACCATTAAGTCATAAGCCGAATTTGGGATCAAATCTCTTCCATCTGTAAATAGATGAAGAAAAACCTGAATATCACTAGGTATGATTTTTAATATCTTTTTGAGATGAGAATCAGATCAGTGGACTCATCACGGTCCAAATATATGTAATAAATGTAGATTAGATCAGTTTGTTTTACAGTGTTCAATTCATTTTTTAAATGTTTTTATTTTTTCAAATTTACCAGCATCAAAAATCTCATCGATTTTTACAATGCTTTGTTTGATTATTCTTCCTGATCATATTGTAAGATGTCATACTTCAGAACTACCAATCTGCCCACTTGGTTCTCAGACGGCTTTTCACGATGCCTCAAGTTTGGTATGTAACTTAGAGAAAAGATCCTCAAATACTTTTCAATGAGCTTGGGTTATTCAATTTTCTTTGGGGGTTTTTTCATTGATCCCAAATCAATCTAATATTACGAGAACTAATTTATTCATTATAAACATACAATATTTAAAAGTTTATATAGTTTCATATTTTTCTATTTTATCAATATATTGGTCTATTTAT
>CAJAPL010000206.1 GCA_903943625.1 uncultured bacterium | reverse complement strand
TCATCATCATATTATGATACTATCTACTTCACGATATTTTTTTCGTTCTTTTAATTTTCATTTTTTAAAATAATCTAATCCTGATCTTATTCACTTGGGTATTTCAGTTACAAAAACTATTTTACTTACATCTACAAATTTACTTAAAAATCATTTAAGCCAATCTACATCATAAGCCGCCACATATATTTCTTTTTCCTGCTTCATCAAAAGCTTGATCGTCCCTAGCAATATCAATTCATCTCATAGATTTCTATAAGATCGATTGCCGACAATCAGTATTTTTTTTCAGTCTATTTTTAGGTTGTTATTTATATGCATAAATTTTTTTTTCATAAAACTATCAACAACTACATTTAGTGTTTTTTACAGTATTTACAATAAAAATAAAAATCCCCTTCATTTTCCCAAATCTAAGGAGATTATATGCGAGTTTCTAATAATGATTTTTCTCGTACCGGTAGTCCACCGTAGTGGACGCAGCCGGTATATTTTGTTTTTATTAGTTTGCTTTACTTTGGCAATCAATCGCTTTTGGTGTTCTGGTGCCGCATTCATAGTTTATTCAGGTAGCTTGCATATTCTCAAACATATGTATTCAATGTAGGAGATGTCTTTGCCAAATCACCAAACCATCAAGCATCTATTACTTCGATATCTGAGGTGCTTGCTGCCCATCAATATTTTCTAGGATCATATCGACTCTTAGATGCATCTCCTTCTCTTGTAGTATAAACCAAATCTCACAATCAGTTAAATGGAGTAATTGTTTTTATATTATACCAAAGCGTAGATCTTGCGAAATATTCTTGGCCTTTAGGCGCTTCCCCCGTATGTTTTCATCTGAATATTTTTTTAACATAGTTTGTGAAATTAGCAGCATTTACAAGTTCCATTAATCCATCAAAATAAATATCAAACTCTCAATTGCTGAAGCCTGGCATTGTATCTTTGGTTACATCTATAGGCGTCCATTCTCCATAAGTTTTTAGATAAACCTTACCTGCCTCTTCTTTAAATTCTATTGCAGCATTGCCTGTATCTGCATATAAAATATTTCATGCCGCTACTAACTTTTTCTTTTGTTGATCATCAAGAGTTGTGAATTTATCTATAGAGTCTTTTAACTTCAATTTATCTTCCTTGCTCTCATTTAGAAACCCTTCTATCCTCCAATCAAAATTTTGCGTATTGCTTTGTCAAGGTTTCTCTTTGCTTCCTTGGATAAAGGCTCATCTCTTTGCTAATGATTCTAAACTTGGAGCTCAAGTAGCTATATAACTCTGGATATCTTTTCTAAATTCATCCATTTTCACTCCACTATATTTCTTCTTATCCATATAATCATCAAACTGTACTAGATATTTTCTAGAAGTTTTTGCATAGTCATCAAATTTATCTGTTCATCATTTTTGTATTGTATCTCGATTCATTCACATTGCTTCAAGTGTAAGTCAAACTACATTATATTTGTCAGAATTTTGCGCTAAATTTTCTACCATAGTTGCTCCAGCTTCATTTTTCTTTGTCCTTAAAAATGTAGCTAACTCCTTGTAGTCCTTTATTTTCATATTGTTTCAATCTTTTACTAGTATAGACTTCATATCTTCCATTGTC
>CAJAPL010000205.1 GCA_903943625.1 uncultured bacterium | reverse complement strand
GTCTGTATACGCTGTAGGCAAATATACTAAACATAATTACCAATAATATATTTTCAACCGGTCATACTTGCACTTTTTTTACGTTATCGATTTTTAATTCGGTCCCATCTTTACAGAGTGCCTGTATAGCATAGAAGGCATATTCATCTTTTTTGGAGAATTTATTGAAGGGGTATTCAAATTTTGTATCCGTAGTTTCTCAAACTTTTTTCATCTTGGAAACATCAGAAGTTTCAAAATCAGATCTATAAACTATATACTTATCTACATTTTCTACGCCAGATCGGACTAAATAATGCTTATCTCATATTTTTTCATCTGATATTGTTATGTCCTGAACTATACAAGTCGGTCATGAAGAGTCAAAATTAACAATACTTGATGGTGATCAGATAGGACTAAGGTCAGCATTTAATGGCGTGATTTGGAAATAGTAAACAACCGCAGGATCGATATTTTCTACGAATAACTCATTGGTATCCACGTTAACAGATTGATCCAATAAATCTTTTCATGTTCAATATTCAATTTTAAATTTTGAGGGAACAATTCAGATGACTTCTCGCTTTACGGTTAATGTATTTTGATCTATCAAATCTGTAAAGAATTTAATATTCTTTATGCTGGTTCATTGTCAAATATTTAAGGTATGTATATTATCGTAGGTTTTTTTATTTCATGCATCCATAATTTCTAGAGAGACTATAATGTCTCATTCATTCTCCATAGTGATTTTCTTTGAAAATTGTCATGCTGTTACCCTATCCATAGGGTATGACTTACCATCACTAAATTTTAGCTGAACTGATGATATTCAATCATTTGTCCTCACATTGAATATAACCTGCTCTCACTGTTTAATGTTGGCTAAAGGGATGATTTCTATTCACTTAAAAACATCGTCAGTAATAGGTTGGTAATTGAAGCTGATTTGATCTGATTCCCCCAAGACAGTATCGCTGGAATCTACTATTTTTGCTCTTAGCACATTCTGTCATTCTTTTATTCACGTCAAATATGCACTGAAATTTCATAGAGAGTCTGTAATTCATTGCTGGACTAGGACGTCATTTATATAGTATTGTATAGGCGAATTGGGCAATTGCACACTAGCTCAAAATATATTAACGACATCGTTTTTCTCTGTCATTCAAGCAACAGGAGAAGTTATTTGTACGTCTTTAAGATTTTCTCATCACGGCGTCCCGACTATAACAGTTGTTTCTCACTTAACATTATCATCAGTGATATCGGAAATCTTTATTTTGAATGTTCAGGCTTTTTTAATTTGGATTCATTTTGAAAATATTTTGATTCACTGATCTTGTGGTACAAAGGTATATAATCACTCACTAGGGACTATGTAATCTTTTTGTGGGTCGATATCTCAATCTATTTCTATAAAGATATCTCCATTATAATCTTTTACTATCTCTCAATTATTTACAGCTTTTACGACTAGATCTACTGGTTGATTTATCTCAAAAGAACTGGGCTGAGCTTCAACTATGAATGCGTTTGGAGCAGCCGCTAAAGTATAAGTATAATATCAAAAAAGACTAAATACTAGAGGCAGTAATATTAATAATCTTATATCTTTTGATGAAGGTTTGTTCATCTAGCTGGTTTAATTGTAAAAGCGATCTAATGTTCTGTGTAAGGAGTAAGATTACCTATCGCTAAGCTATCTTGGATGTTTCAGTTTTGAACGATGGCCTCACTAATCAAGATATCTTTTACTGATCAGCTAAATGGCACTATCAGAAAGCTCTCTTGCGACTTTACATCTTTTAGATTGTCGAAAGAAAAAGTGAGTGATCAAGACTGGCTAGAGGATATTTTGTATTTTTTTTGGAAACTTATATTTGTTGCATTCAAGAAAACTGTTTCATAATCATAGACTATCGTGATATATAAAGAAGAATAGTTTTTGTTTAATAGTCTTTCTGATAGAAAAATATCCAGCAGTCAATCTGTATTTTTGTAAGCAATGTCTCGTTGTTTTTCTTGAATTGTTTTGACTTCTTGGATTCATAATACACTTGCTTGAAAGATATTTGTATCCTTGCTTACGTAAAATAAAATAAATGCCAAAAAAATAGATATGACAAATATTATTGAGTTATTAATTATTCTTTTAAAAATTGTTTTTCTACCTTTCATAAGTGACATTTGTATACAAATCAATAATTTATTAGCTATCAAGTTAGATTTATAATAAACTTATTGAGAAAATCAAATAAAACTTATTGAAAAATCTTTGTCAATAATATTGATATTCTATTGAATTTATAATATTGAAACATAGAAGTATCGAAAGTCACAATAACATCATACATTTAGATAAAATACACCTAATTAAATGCCAATAAGAAAGCTTAATAAAAGTAAAAAATGGCGAATTTGGGTTATGGTAATATTGATTTTGTTTGCCATTTTTTATAAATATAATAATAAGCTAGGGCAAATAAGATTTTGAAGAGATAATTTGTCATGAAGTAATTATACAAACGTCAAAGGGATGGTCGAAAAAGTAGATAAAATGTGATATAGTGAATACTTCTTAAAAATCGATGAAGAGAAAATTTTTTTAAAAAACTATCCACAAAACATAGGAAACTTAATATGAAACAATGTTCTAGTTAGGTGAGAAATGAAAGAGAATAATGAAGGTCAGATTTTTTTTATAAAATCTTTAAAAGATTTGGATAATAATACTTTAGTGGAAGACAATATTTATACATTTACTGATGAATTACTCATACTAAACGCAAAAGATACGCCATGAATCGTAGCATATAAACAGGGAGATAAGATTGTTATTGATTATAAAAATAATCACTTGATAGATATCTCTGCATTTGCATGTAGTCAGATCTCTTCTTCTCGTGATTGCAAAGCACTAATTAATTATTTTGATTTGAATGAGAATGAATATTTTAATGCCTATAACTGATTGGTTTATTACAAAATTAACAATAATAAACGGGAGTTATTCAACGATATATTTTTGTGATACTATATAGATACAAAGGATGATGATATATTATTGAACATATCTTCTATGATAGATGTAATCAACTCGGATTATATATTTGATAATAAAAAAGATTTTATAATAGATAACTGTGAAGATCTTATGATGATTGATGATGTTAATATTGTTTGAAAGACAGAGAACTTTTTAGTCGTAAATATAAGATGAAAAACTACGCACAAGAAGCAAGTTGCATGCGAAATAACGTTTGACTTAATGAATGATTGGAAGGTTATAGAGAATAACTAGAATTTTAAAAAAATGGCAGAAAACAACAAAGCAACATCTACCATCTTAGATAATTTATTTTATACTGAGTTTATTTTATATCCAATATTTTTACGTCTTTTCTACCTGTCTGCAATCTCATTTTAACCGTATCTCATTTCTTTTTTCACTTGATAACACTCCCAAGCGGAGAATCAAAAGAAAGCTTAAAATCTCAATCAATAGAGATTTCTCAGGTCCCAACTATTGTAAATGTATATGGCTTATCTCATTCTATCTCAACTGTTACCTTGGAGCCAAAATCCACTACTTTTTCTCATTTTTTTACTTCCGAAGCCATAACTTCTACATTGTCTATCAACTCCTCTATTTCCAAGATTCTAGAATTTATAAAATCTTTATCCTCCATGGCTGATTTATATTCGAAGTTTTCTGAAAGATCTCACATAGCTTTTGCTTCTCACAATCTCTCTAAAACTTGCGGTAGTTTGTTCTTTTTGAGGTCATCCAGTTCATGAATCAGGTTCTCGTATCATTCCCTGGTGATATAATTTGTTTTCTTGCCCATTTAATATATTTATAAAATAAATTTTGAAATATTATTCTTGTTTTGATAATTGTTCTTTGAAGTGCTTGAAAGCATGATTAACTAGGTCTTCTACGTACTTAAAACCAACTGAATTACTATATGGGAATAATTTGCCGTCATAGAAGAAATTGAAATTTGCTTCATACTTCTTTTTTTTGTTTTGGGATATTTTGTATTCTATTCTAACTTCTGCGTCATGCTTGTTTGCATAAATTTTTTGTAAGTACGAATCCATCTTTCAATCAATATTTTTACCTACAATATCCTGTATGATATTCTGTTCATTTTCCGGAATGTTATAAAACTTGTGCGAAACAATCGGTTTGTTGGACATAGATATGTTTTTATGGAATAAAATCAGGTCAGCGCGTAGTTACCCTTCCATACTGGACAAGTAAATACTATTTAGATATGATTTATATGTTTATTTACATCTTAATAACATTAATTTCTTATATAGGTTTATTCTAAAGAACACTTCGCAATTGTTTTAATGAAATAACTAGAAATTTCAATAAAAAACCTATAAATCCAATTTATTCATAAAATCTTTTTTTATATCAGACTTTTTCTTCTGGTCTTTGATGATAAGATATGTTTTTCTAAACAGCTCCCTAATATCTTCATAGTAAACCAAGGCAAGTATTTCTGCTATAGTTGCCCATTTATGATTTCAGATATATCATTCTTCTTGTATTATCCTTACATCATCTGGGTTCCCAGAATATTCTATAAGGAAATATGTAACGTCCTTATCAAGATGTCACTTTTTGGTTTCAGTACTTCTAAGCGAAGTAGTACCGATTTTCTGTTTCATTTTCATCTGGTTGATTGGGATTCAAGTTTCTTCGCTAACCTCTCTAAGAGCCGTTGTTTCCATTTCTTCTCCTGGTTGAAGTTTTCACTTGGATGCTACCCGTTCGATCTTACCGGAAAGAGCGTGTCTTTTGATAAGTAGATATCTGGGCTCTCTATCTGAATCTAAATAATAAACAATACCTCATGCACTCTGCACTATTTCTCACATAATCGTAATAAAAATATATAAAAATAACTAACTGTTTTTTGTAAGTTTTTGCATTATCCATTGAGCTCCTTTCGCTATCCGGTTCGTATCTAGTTGTCAATGAATATCTTCTAATAATTTCAATGCTGACTCAGCCCTTATTTGGTTAGCCTCTCAGGGGTTTGTTAATAACCAATCATTGATTTGTTTTGCGATTTTATATTCTTTTTTGGTGGCTATTTTGCCTTCTCATCAAGTTTTTTTCTCTAGCGTCTTTTCAGCTTCTATTGTTTTATCTATATTAGATATTTCTTTATCTAATTTATCCAAAGTCTGACTATCTTTTTTATCTTCTTGTCATTCTTTTATATTACTTTTTAATTCATTTAATTCATTTTTAAGATTGGAAAAAGATTCTTTGAGGTCCTCTTTTTTCTCAGGTCAAGGACCAGATCAAAGGTCAGGTTTCTTTTCTAAATCTTTATTCTTTTCAGGCATGAGATAACAATAACAAATATTTTAAACTAAGATTTCAGTCGCAATGCATAATACTTACAGTATAGATACTAGCATGACAAGCGCGAATTAGGCGCCTATAGTTTGCATAATTTTACGTAAAATAGAGACATTTTTTTTATAATCTACCCTTGTTGGTCATACGATACTTATAATACAGTCATAATCATTTATCAAAACCTTTGTATAAATTGCCGATATCATAATGTCGTGGTCTTCTATGAAAGTATAGTAAATATGTCACCTCTTAATCATTTTTTTGTCCAAAAATTTTACCACCTTTTTATCCTCAATAAACTTTATAATATTTTTGGTTGCATGATATTCTTCCAACATATCATCACGAAGCAGGTTGTTGATACCTAGATAGTAATATTCATCGTTTTTGAGGAATCAAACTACTACTCCATCAGCTAGACTTCAGATGTTTTCTACAAGATATTTTATTCATTTCCTAGCGTCGAGTACTTCTTTTTCTTTTTGGCTTTCTTGTTGAGTGATATAATTTTCTATATAAATTTTAAGTCACTGGATTGTAGGCACTCTACCTGAACTATTGTAAGGCTGATAGACCATTCAGGATTTTTCTAATATGTTTAGATACTTTCTAAGCGTAGAAGGTGCATATGAAACATCTTCAAGTGTATGCAAAAACTTGGAGCCTACTGGCTCTCATTTGTTGATGTAGTTATCAATTACAATATCGAGTAAGACTAATAATTTGGGATCATAAGACATAGAAAACGTTTCACTGTTTAAATGAATCAATGCTTCAATGATTGACAATACTTTATAAATTCAGAAAAAATTAGCAAGGGGTTTTGCTTGAATAAAAAAAGGAGAAATATAATCTGATTTTTGCTTTATTGTTAAATCT
>CAJAPL010000204.1 GCA_903943625.1 uncultured bacterium | reverse complement strand
AAGCATATAATAAGAAAAACTATATAAATCCGACTAACAAATTTAAGTCAACTCCAAAATGGTTTATCCTGCTGTCTTCTTATCCCAAAACCACGCATTATGATTGAACAAATCAAATTAAATATCAGAGCAAATATAGTATTTAAAAAATAAGATTCAAGTCAGATTAATTAGTTTATTGATAATTGATTTTAATGCTTTTACGTTGTTACGTTTATACGTTTTAGCATTAAGAAAAAGACGCCATCCGACGTCTCAATATTTTGGGAGATTAACATTCTAATTTTATAAAGTTCTCAGATTATCAGAAACCTTGTCCATATCAAATTTTTCATATCTCTGCATAAGCAAGTCTGCCTGGACTTTATTCATAATATCTTGAACAACTCACACTATGATAATTACTCATGATCATGTAACTACTACTGGCAATGAACCCAAACTCTGCACTATATCCTGTATAAAAGGCAAATAGTTTATAAGATAACTATAAGATCATATAAGGGCAAGTCAGATACCTCACCACAAACATAGATGCATAAGGATACCATTTATATATTTTGCAGTTTCTTTTCATGGCCTAATACCTGGCACAAAACCTCACCTTTTTTGAATATTATCTGATATTTTATCTGGACTAAACGTAATCATTGTATAGAAAAACGTGAACGCAACTATCAGAATAAAGTAGAACACTATAGCCCAAACTCATGGTTGTTGAGAATATATATTCAAGTTCATTTCTATCCGATTTGCAAATGACACTAGTTTCACATTCATAGGCTGGAACTGGACTATCATCTTTGATAATAAATATGGAAAAGATACAAAAGCTATAGAAAAGATAATAGGTATCATTCACACTGGGTTCATAGGGATAGGTAGAGTAGATGTCTGTTCCACTTTTCATCTCCTAGCATAGATAACTGGGATCTCTTTTATAGATTTTAATATAAAAATAGACAACAAGATGAGAACAAGAACGATAACCAACATAAAGATAATAACTCACATGATACTACTAGATCAACTAACGTCACTGTACACCTGTTGAGTCATTCATGCAACTATAGAAGAAAATATAAGCAAAGAAATTCAGTTAGATATTCATTTTTCTGTTATAAGTTCTCACAATCGCATCAGTAGGACTGCTCATACAGTCATCACGAAAGCAGACAACAAAACGTTTGGTAATGTAGTCTGTATAACTGTGGTCCCTAGCATATAATTTATAAAATATACCATTCATATTCATTGCAAAAAAGCTAATGGCACAGACAAATATCTAGTGTATTGAGCTATTTTAGCTTGTCATGCCTCTCCTTGTTCAGTAAGTTCTTCAAGTTGAGGTATCACAGATCACATAAGTTGCATAATAATAGACGCATTGATATATGGAGCCAATCATATTGCTATAATAGAAAAGCTGTCCAAAGCCCCTCACAGTAGCATTACAAAATAACCAAGTCATCAACTAGATGGGGCGATTGTCCTTTCCATCAATGCAGATATATCCACAAAAGGTACCGGCAAAAAAACCAATAACCTATATATGGCCAAAATAATCAAAGTGAAATATATTTTATCCATAATGTACTTATTGTTAAGTACAGAACTAATTGTTTTTGTAAATTTATCCCACATTTTAGTCTTTTTTTAATAAAAGCAAATCAGCCTAAGCAGATTTTTTATCCAATATTTTTCATCATGCTTTTTCAATTTTATCAATAGCAGTTTTGGAGAAAGAGTCTATTCATTCAAAGTCCAAAGATTTTGTAAATTCTCAATTTCAAAGAACTTTCACATTTAAGGATATTTTTTTTATATATCCCAGATCTTTCAAAAGCTGTTTGTTAACAGTTCATTTTACGATTCTTTCATCTTTTTGTATATCAGAAACATTCAAAACCTCATACTCATCAACCAGTTTATAATATCTTTTGAATCATTTGCTCTTTGGCCATCTCATAAGAAGAGACGTCTGTCCTCATTCAAAACCAGGAGTCTTAGAATATCATGTTCTAGCCTTTTGTCATTTATGTCATTTTCATGAATAATTTCACTTACCAGAGCCATTTCATCTTCAAAGTCTCTTTGATTTATCTCTCAATCCAGTACTTCTCTTTAAATTATGTAACTTCATCTTTTACAATGTTTGTGAATAAAAATTATATTATTTTTTTGGCTTTGTTGTTTTAGCCACGGGCTTCTTAGCAGGAGCTTTTTTCTCTGTTTTTGCATCCGTAACTTTAACATCTTCAATCTTTGCTACAGGAGTAACGACTTCTGGTTTTGTGACAGCGGCATTTGATTCTTCAACTTTTGGCGCAATAATCTCTGCCTTAGGAGCAGTATCAATATGAGTCGGCTTCGCAGTTTCTCATGATTTATCTTCCTCTGAAACTACTTGTTTTTCAGGTTTTTTATCATGCAATGCGTTAAAATGATCTGCATGTTTATATTTTGAAAGTGCTTTTATTGTAGCAATAGCATTATTTAATTTATTATTTGATCAAACTATTTTTGACAAAACATTACCATATCAAGCAAGTTCCAATACTGATCTCACGGATGATCAAGCTTTTAATCAAGTACCAGCAGAAGCTGGTAAAAGTTTTACAAAACATGCCTTATAATTTAATGAAATAGGATACGGAACAGTATCTGATTTTGTAATAGGCACTATAAACATATTTTTATATGCTTCATTTGATGCTTTTTTAACAGCAGAAGTAACATCATTACCTTTTGATAAACCGATTCAGATCTTTCATTTTTTATTTCACACCAAAACAGTCGCTCTAAACGACATTCTTCTTCATCAGGTCGTAACTCTCGTAACTCTTCTTACTTCCAATAAAATTTCTTCGAATTCTTTTTGTGTCTTATTTTTCCCTCAAGTCTCTTGTCTCATTAAAAATGATTATATAATATAAAGTTTATCTGCCAAAGGCGGGTATTATAATTTTACTCAACCTTTTCTCATTCATTCAGCAAAAGCCTTTACTCTTCAGTGATAAAGGTGTCAATTTCTATCAAAAGAGACTTCTTTTATTCAGTCTTTTAATAATTTTTCGGCCAATATTACACCAGCGCTCTCAGCTTTTTGTGTCTTGGTCTCTCATTTAGCATCCTTATCAATCACATTAGCTAACACGTCTCAATTAACATTGATAACCTGAGCTTTTATAAACATATTTGATTTATTGATTACCACTCTAGGATTATCAGTAAATTTTTTTATTTTCAAATTTATTCTATGTTTTCTTCTAGAATATTTGATAGTTTTTTGCTTAATCTTTTTTTCCAAATTTCTCATCTAAACTAAATTACAAAAATAAACTATTTTTTAGCTGATTTACCAGCCTTTAACTTAATAAACTCATCAATATATCTTATTCACTTTCCCTTATAAGGTTCAGGTACCTTTAGAAATCTAATATTAGCAGCAACCTGTCACAGATGTTCTTTGTTTATACATTTCAGACCTATAATATAATTTCATTTTGCATCTTGTTCTACTCCAACTTTTATATCAGTAGGCACAACAAAATTAACTTTATGGGCCAAACCAAGTGAGAAGATCAATTTTTGTCATTCTAATTTCACTGAATATCAAACTCACATCAAAAGAAGTTTTTTTTCATATCAGTTTGTGACTCACTCAACCATATTGTGGATCAATGTCCTAGTCAATCACCATATATTTCTTTTATTCTCATCTGACACATTTACGACAATCTGTTTATCCTCCTTCTTTAAATCAACACAATCAAGAAAATTATATGATAACTCTCATTGTGGTCATTTTATCTTTATAAGATTATTTTCTATCGTAACCTCTACTCAATCTGGAGTAATAACAGGTTTTTTTCCAATCTTTGACATCACTAACTATTTAATATTTTAAAATTTCTATATTAAATCGCTTTTACGTTTTTACGTTTTAGCGTTTCAACGTTTAATATATTTCAGCAATCAGCTCTCATCAAACCTTTTTCTTTTTAGCTACATGAGCAGGCATAAGTCATTGACTTGTTGATATTATACCGATTCATTTCCCACCAGCAACCAACTTTATATCTTTATAACTAATATACCAAGGCCTAGAAGGCTTAGAATAAAACTTTATTTCAGGGATATCATCAACAGGATTATCCACTGACTTTAGGAATACAGTTATAAAACCCTTATTGCCGTCTCTTATAATTTCAAAATCTTTAACAAAACCGTATTGCTTTAACAATTCTAAGATTTTTATCTTGAAATTTGAAAAAACCACTCACTTTACAACTGTTTTACGAGCCATGTAAGCGTTTTTGATTCTAATAAGAAGATCGTGAATTGGTGCGTTAACATAAGTCATTACTTATTTTTTTAATAATAAACTAAATTTTTAATCTGATTCTTCTGATGAGACACCATCTAATAATTGTCTCAATTTATTTGCTGTAATTTTTGTTGTTTCTGTGGCATATTCTCAACTGCGATTT
>CAJAPL010000203.1 GCA_903943625.1 uncultured bacterium | reverse complement strand
GTTACATTATTAGACATTAAACCAATCAAAGAGTATAAAGGAAAATTTGATAAAAATGAATTTGCAATAGTGGATATGATAAAGAATTTGAATAATAAATTATTAGAGGCTCTCGTTGTCATACCAATATGACCAGACATAACAGCTAAAGACGGTAAATACAAAATAACAAAAAAATCTGACTGAAAATATGAATCTACTCCTGCTTAACTAGAGCTATAATTTTATCCATCAACAAACAATGGGTCCAAAAGTTGAACAACAGACCAAAACAAAGAAAGGAATAAATACCCTCAAGGTTGTGTCAGCTTTTTTGATTATATGATTTATATTTGTTGGGTTATCCTTTGCTGCTGATTCATGAACAGAAAAGATAGATAGTTTAGCAAAAACAGCCCATTTCATAGTAAGTTTTTTGTCTCGATGACGAGCCTTGTTAGCGACACTTGCGGGCAAACTGATGTCAAATGATCTTATTTATTGATCTTTCATGCATCTAGATATATTCCTATGGAAGACTCGAAATATTATGAAAAACTTTGCAAACTACACACTATGATTTCTATTTCTATACATGATTATAAAAGCTATTATCGAAAAAGATTGAGCAAACGATATTATCAAAAAAAAACTAACCTGATTTATTGTGGCATGAGTACTTATACAGGCTAGCTGGTTTCTTATATGAGCCGTTGTAGATATTTCTACAATAGCCGTAACTGCGATATGAGCTATACCATGACAGATTATACAATCCGATCTGTGATTGCAGACAAATCTGGCATATATAAATGCATGATGATGAGCAAATCTCACAGCAACATGAGAAACTCGGACTGGGATAGTTATGACATTTGATCCCAATAAAAAAATAACAAAAGACGAACAATTTATAACAACAGAAGCAATAACACTGAGCAAACCTATTACACAAGATAACTATCTAGATATGATTTTGCCAAGCTACAACTCTATTTCTTGACCATTAATATTTTTTGGGACCTCTATTTTCAAGTTCCAAGACTATTCTTTTTCCAATCCCGAAACTACAAAAAGTTGGAAACGACTTGTAGAGTTTGCGCTTAATTTATTGATAATACTTATATACTCTCTAGCTATGTTAGCATTGGTAATAATAAACTTCTTTAGGATATTTTTTTTATGGATTGTGATTATGTTCTCCCCATTTATTATACTGCTATGAGTATTTGGTAAGATGTGAATAATCAAAACCGACAAAATAAAATGATTGGATCAGATATCTATATCAAATGTATTTAAACTCATATTTAAACCGGTTATTTTCATGGCATATATCTCTATTATGATGATATTTGTGATATGAGTAAGAGCAATCCTCATACCAATGAATTGATGAGAAGTTAAACTAAATGATGAAATAAAAATGAATTCGCAAACTATAGATAATCCATCTTGATGAAAATCATATAACTCTTCGATAAAAGCTGATTGAATTTTTAATTTTTCTATTAACTGAGCAAAAAATAGTATCGCGGAACTTATGGTATATTTTTTCACTCTATTTCTATTACGAGCTCTTCTCAAGACAGCCATAAGCAAATGATCTTGAATGAATTTCTTGGATACAAAGCTTGCATCGATGACAAAGTCAGCTGAAAATATAGCAGGACAAATACCTATTGTGCCTATAGCTTGATGAGTATGAGTAAATTCCGTATTTTGAAAGGATAGTAAAAGCCTTATAAGCCAAGCTCAATCAGCCATATCAGACAAAATGGGTCAAGAAAATGAGCAAAAGCTGAGAGAAAGCCCTATTTTTGGGAAATATATGACAAAATCTTGAACAAATTATGACCTAGAAAAGTCAGCGACTTCCAGCAATCCAGAAAAATTTTGGACAGATATAAATACTTTTGCTACATCTAGCAAGTCATGAATCTCTTATGATTGATCACCAGAACGGAGAAGCGCAATGTCAACTCGATATGATACCAACAAAACAAAAGCATCACCAGATCGGAATCGAGCAGGAGTTACAAATATAACCACGTTCATAGACAAAAATGCAGACAAGATCCACAAGAAGATGTGATGAAGCTGAAGTATAACAGATCCCAAATTAGTTAAAGCACAAACATACTGAGCAAAGGCCCCATAATCTCATAACTTTATAATAAATCAACACAAGCAATATAATACATATACTTTTTTTACTTGAATAAACGGCAAATCTAACTATATTGATAGTTGCAGTTTATTTTTGTATAATAAAAAATGAAAAGGATTTGATTTATATTTATAATCTGATTATTTACCTTTAGTATCCAAACTTCAAGTGTTTTTTCCTATAGTCCAACATCCTGAGATATACAACAGATAAACATGCTCAAAGTACAATTAAACAGCATAACAAACGACAACAATCAAGATCTATTAAATTTTTATTATCAGATCAAGGGATTGCAAAAAAAATTAAGCAATCAAGAAAGACTAGATTATATTTTAAATGAGCTAGGGAATTACTTATATTGAAATTTTTTAAATAAAAAAAATCAAGCAAAACAACAGTCCAAACTAGTTAAACAAAACTTTGTAAATAGTTATATCTCATGAATATCTCTAAATTGACCTATATTAAACTCATGTACATGACGATACAACACAATCGACGACATGAGTTTCGCATACAATATCCCAACCGCATTGACAATAGCGAGTCGATATAGGGAAACCAATTGTTGATATTATCTACCAAAAAACTGAGACTGACCATTTCAAATATTGAGTAAAGATTATTGAACATGAGAAATATCTGAAGATATATTTATGCAATCGGTTCAAGATTATTTAGAATTTGCAAACAGAAAGCATTCACGATACAATGACAGGAACAAAAAAGACTGATTACGAGTAAATGTTTCTTATACAAATTTTGACCTTACTTGAATAATCAGACATTGAGCTTTATATAATGGTCTAAGTTGATCTACCGTATATTGAAACATATTACCTATGAAACCATGATACGTATTTGATGGATATGGACAAGAATTTTCATGAGCAAAGAGATATGGCATATTACCGCAGTTTATAAAAATATTAGACCGAGAATTAAAAAACAAATATTAAATTTAATAACAACTTTAAAAAATGAATCACACCATCCAAAAAACATGATTAGAAAAAATAGTCTACCAATGAGACATAATAGAAGTGGTACAACAAAATATGCAAATTTGAGAGAAACAAAAGGTTTTTGAATTTGCTAGAAGATCACCGTGAACAAGGCTCATAATCATAAATAAAAACAAGGAAGTTTTGATAACAAAAGAACGAAGATTTGAAATAAACAAATTTGATTACAGACTCCCATGATGAAAAGTTTTTGACGAACTATCCAAATACAATGAGTATTTAAAAAATAATTGAGATATCTTGGAGGTTGCAAAACAATGAGCAATCTCTGAAGCAAAACAAGAATGTTGAATAAAAATAAATAAATTAGACCTATTAAAAATATCTAAATGTTGAGCTACGATTCAACGAGATTTATATTATTTTGTAAGCAATGATTTTGAACTTTTGAAATCGCAGGATTTAGAATTATGAGAAAACATATCACTAAATCGGATATGATTAGATGAGACAAAAGAACTTTGTATAAGTGATAACTTTTCAGAAGAAAGAAGCGCAATGATCTTACTAAAATATCTAACAAAATTATAAACTTTAAACTATAATTTATCTAAATGCAATTATGAAGATACTTACACTTCAAATGAATGTATTTCAATGTAATATGAATAGCAAAGCATACCGAGACATTTGAAGAAATGGTCATTTATGAACACCTAAATGAAACCCAATGATTAGATGAAACAACATTGCGAGTGAGACCAAAGAAAATGTTCGAAGATAATGTAATTATAGATGGTAAAACAATCCCTAGATTCAAATACGTTTGATAATTATTAGATTTTATTTGTTAATCACCAATTATTTATATGCCAATCAAGAAAAATAAACTGGAACAATTTTTCTGACAAGAAATCACTTTCCAATGAGTAAGGACAAACAATTTAAAAAACATCGACATAACTTTTCCCAAAAATAAAATTATCACAATTACATGAGTGTCTGGGTCTTGAAAATCTTCTCTAGCATTTGAGACAATATACAAAGAATGACAATTTAGATACATAGAATCACTGAGTAGTTATCTAAGACAGTTTTTTAATCTATGAGAAAGACCAGACATAGACTATTGTTCTTGATTATCCCCAGCAATAGCAATAGAACAAAATAAAAAAGCCTGAAATTCTAGAAGTAGCGTAGGAACACTTACGGAGATTGATGATTATATCAGATTATTATTTGCAAAGTTATGAGACACCTATTGTTATAGCTGTAATAATCTTATAAAACCACAAAATGTAGACCAAATATTAGAAGAAATACAAGAAAAATATTCCGACAAAAAAATATATTTAG
>CAJAPL010000202.1 GCA_903943625.1 uncultured bacterium | reverse complement strand
AATCTTAGTGATAACTGTATGTATTGTGGAGGGACAAATAAGACCAAAGAAGAACGAGGTTTTAAGGTTTGCCCAACTTGTCACAATCAAAGTGATCATTGCATGACTTGTGGTGGTAATTCTCGCCTAAAAAAAAGTAAAGCTGGAGGTGACAAGGATGAATATTAATAACAAAAATCAGAAAGGAGAAATAAAAAAATGAAAAAAATCGGAAAACTTCTAATCAAACACTGGATACTTTCAGGTTTGGGCTTGTTATGTCTGGGGTTGTCACTGTTATTTGTGTGGCTTGGTATCTATATTATAAACAAACCCAAGCCTGCTCAGTATGTAATCAATCTCCAATCCTTTGAAGGGCGAGTCCTTTCAGAACCGGTTGAAATCCCATCATGGATGCAGACATTCCAAATTATATCATCCTTTGATGATGCTCTTAAATGGGATTATAATGCGGTGTTACAATACAGCCAAACAGAAAACGCCAAAGGCCCGAATATTATAAAAGTGGAGATATTCAAGGCCGACTGCCGTTTTACAGGAGCAGTGTATCATGCAGAAAAAGAGTTCCCATTGTGGGATCCTTGGTTGAAAGCGAAAGCTGTTTACAATGTAGATAAAAAGGAGCTTAAGTTTTTGCCCAAAATATCTGCAAGTTTCTTTCTTTTCTCCATCGCAGTTGAGTGCTTCCTTGTGTTTATTGTTTATTCGATTATCATCGAATTTAAACGTAAACTGAAGATGATTAACCCACATATTTAATTAAAAAAATGGCAGAAAATAAAATTCCAAAAGACATTAGAAAATTTCAGAGCGATTTAGAGAGATTACAAAAAGGTTGCGAAAAAAATCGTAAAGATGAAGCTCGGTATAATAAGAGAATGGGAGAAATCGAAAGCCCAGTTTGCAAAAGTATTTACCGGAATATCGAAAAAGCTCGCTTCCAATTGCATAAATTGCGATATTGAAAAAAGTATTTTTATTGTATTTATCTGTTATAATAGGCCCCATCTGGTTTCAGGAGGGGCTTATTTCGTATTTTAGGTACAAAAATATATTTTAAAGAGCTATTGACATTTAATAAGAAATATGTATAAGATACATACCAAAAACAAAAAATGAAATCATAAAAAACCAACGATATATGAAAACACGAAAAAATTTTGAAGATGGTCTTTGCAAGAATTATCTCAGAGACAAAAGAATGAGCAAATTACTTCTTGCTGGAATAGCTACAATAGCATCGCCATTAACAATAATTTTCTTTTTTTGGTCGCTTGTTACACATGAGTCGAATCTCGTAGGGATTACGATTATCTTCTCCTTCCTTGTTGATGGGATAGTTTACAGCATTGTCTTCTGTTACCTTTTCTTATTTGGGTCACCAGGAGTCGAGAGTGAAAGAATAAGACTAGCCGCCAAGATAGCAGAAAAGAGCACAAAGCGAATGCTTTATGAAGCACAAGGAAAAGCAAGGAAAGCTGACAAACTCCAAAGAAAGATCTGGGAAATGGAATTTGACCTCAAGACTATCGGTGGCTCGGTTCCCGAGTAAATCCACCAAACAAATTAACAGAAAGCGCTATCCGGTTTTGGATGGTGCTTTTTGCTTATCTGTTGAGGTAGTTCAACAACAGTTTTATCAGACACAGTATTGACATTTACTATAATATGTTTATATGATGAGACACAAAAACAAAATAATATAAACTAAAAATAAGGAGATCATTAATATGAAAAAATTATTATTACTTAAAAGGCTGGCTACATTAATTGTCAACAAATGCTATCGATCCTTATCCAATATTATTTCGATTCTTGCTTTTGCAATGGAAGTAGTCTTGGATATCTCCCTTTCATTGGTAATTATATTGGTGATAGGAGAGATACTTATATATCGACCCTTAGCAAGTCTTATAATTCTCTGTGCGATTGTGCCGATAAGTATTCTCATAAAACCATTTAAAATAACAAAAAATTAAAAACTAAAAATAGGAGACAAATCAATGAAAACAAAACTGAATTTTTCAAAAGAAAATCTGCACAACGCACGACCTTATATTATTTTGGTAGTCGCCTTTGTGGTAGTAGCAATCTTGGATATCTATCTTCCGCTAGCTTATTACAACAATGAACCCGCTCCTGTAGTGATAAGTGTAAAAAGCTTTAATGGTCTTGTGGTTTATTCAGACCAGACACAGGGGATATCTTCCGCCATAAAAGTAAGTGCATCATTTAATAGTTCTCTTTATTGGGGCTCTGATGCTATTATGATATGCAGAAAATCTTTCGCTATTGCAGATCAGCAGAATGATTTGATAACGTTTCGCCCATCAAAGCAGAGTTGTGGAGTATTTGAATATGCCACATACGATGTAGATTGGAAGTTTCTTTGGTGCACAGAGTGTGTGGTATATGATTCTTCAAGGCAGTGGATCGTCTGCTATCCCAGGTCTAGTAGCTGGTTGTGGATACCAGCATTAATTGTTTTGATTATATGTGTTGCTGTCGTTGGCAACTTAATCCCAGAAATTAAAACTAAACTTAAAAAAACAAGATAATGAGAACAAAACTAACATTAGTAATCAGTATTTTGGCTGTCATATTATCAGCATGTAGCAGGAATCATGAAAAAGAATCTTCTCGCAAAGACTTGATTCATCAGATGATTCAACTCACAAGTATGAAGGGAGGTGATCTTGTATTGGCAATGGATAAAGATGATAGCACTTACTATGTCAAACTTAACACAGAAGACAAAAGTCTGATTGTTAAATTTGAAACAACCACCCATTTTTATACTCAGTATGTTTCATCTTGCGAAGATAGCATCACAGGCCACTCAGATCAAATGGATCTGTACGAAAATGAATATCATGACACCTACTTCTCAGTATCGGAATTTACAAGTGATGGGCCGACAAAACTTATCCATCATACAACTCTTGATGTCCTAGCAAAGGTATATCTGAGTAACGATAGATTTGAGCCTGTTGCCAGAATAGAGTTTATCCCTGACAATTACTTCCGTCCCAAGAAGATTGAAAAGATTATCCTTTGGGAAGCAAAGCAGGTTGTTAAGTACTGATAAACAGTAAACATTATACAATCGGTATCACGATTAAATAAAAGGCGCAATCTGGTTTTAGGTAGCGCTTTTTACGTATATGTTGAAGTTGTTCAACAACACTTTTACCAAATACCGTATTGACATTTATAACAATATGTTTATATGGTGAAACACAAAAACATAAAAAATTAAAAACTAAAAACTAAAAACCCAACAATCATGAAAACAAAATTATTTTTAATTGCAGTGATTATTTGTGCAGCTACAACAATCACATTTGCCCAGGATTCAATCACCAAAAAAGGGATCCACATAGGCAGTTTTAATCTGACTGATGCAACAATTACCGCTGGAAAAGGCGCGGTAACGAGTGGCTTTGATACACGCGTAGATTTCTCTAATCCTAATGGGTGGGTCATCTTTGTCCAGGCAAACAATGACCGCGCCATGGTAAACATTGGTAAAAAAATTGGCAAAAACTTCACAATTATCCAGAGTATAGGCCAATACAAAAATGCCCCTTGGACGGGACCCATGATCATCTTCAAAGCAAACGTTTTCAAATTTATGGCGTTTGATGCTATGTTGTGGGGCGGTTGTGCATTTGCTACGGATAAAATCCTGTCGAATCCAGGCTACAAACCACAATTCTTCATGTCATATGATGGCATGGGGATTACATTATTTAAGAATCATCGTATCGGAGGTGCGGTCTTATGGTTAAAAACCGATCAAATGAACTGGTTTATTTCCTACAAGGGAACTATCCCTATCGGAAAGAAATCTAAACTCTTTGGAGAAGTGACTTATAATCACAATCTGAACATCCCAATGTTTGTAATCGGCTACAGTATTAAACTAACAGACTAAGGAGGGCGTTTAAAATGAAATCTAACAGTAATTTTAAAAAAGCTTTTATCTGGGCTTTGGTAGTTGGGACACTGTATCTAATCGTTTCTATAACGGTCATGATTACCCAGTACATAATGCTGAAAATGGAACAGGTTAAGTTGGAAAAAATTCTTGATGCTAAGGAGCTGAGAGAATTTACATTTTACTACCATACTCATGAAGGCCAACCAGCAGTTCACAAAAGAATCTATGTCGCATCACAAAAAGAAGAAGTCGCACTGTCAAAGTATCTTATTGAGGATCAAAACAGCAGTGGGGCCTGGCCTTATTTTGACCGTGTAGATTCGATATCTATGGCTACTCTTGACACTGCCAGTATCGGGCACAATTTCCCCTGCAAAATGATTGTCATGAAGTGGAATGAAAAAATCATCTGGAAAGAACACAATTAAAAACAAATACGATGAAACCAAAACACTTAAGTCTGCTTTCGGTGGGGATGATATTGATAGTATTTGCTTCAATTTATTTCTCACCCGGGATGTGGGAAACTAAAACACCGGAAAGCAATATTGCACCTTCCGAATCTTCAGAAATCTACATCAGCCAGACTCAGATGAAAGAAAATTATGGCTGGTTGGATATCGTCCTTTGGACGGAATCGAAGGAAAACTTTGAAAAAGCTTTTGGGGTGGCGCTTAACAAAACAAATTATCCCTTAGGTTTTAAAAAAGACCCTTCTTGCATAGACCCGGTGGGTGGGGGAGATGAATGGCAATACGATAAGATTTGCTACCAGTATGTTTTGCGTCCCAATACCAATAATCTACTCAAAGATGTTTCAACAATATCAAAAGGCAAAACACTTGTGGTTATAGGCACGGTCTATAACGACAGGCAAAACTTTTTAGGTGATGCCTATTGGTACTAATAAGTTAAGAGGCTCCGTCTGGTTTCAGTCGGAGCTTCCTTTGTAATTTTTTTTTGTCATTTCGGTGCTTGTCCTGTAAAGGGTCATTAGCGGAGCTTGCAACCGGAATCTAGATACAAGAATTATTTTATTTTAGATTCCGGTTTATCCCGTAAGGACGGGGCTGCAAAAAATACCGCCGGAATGACTGTAAAATCAGCGTGTTGATGATAATCAACAACAGTATATTGTAATGTTATATTGACTTTTATCAGTAAATACATATATACTAAATACAAAAACAAAACAAAGTCAATATTGACAAAAAACAAAGACAAATAAACAAATAAAAGTACAATGAAAAAGTTCGCAATGATTATTGCTATGATGGCAATCGCAATTGGCACATTTGCCCAGGTTAGTTTCTTCCCTGTAAAGAAGGATGTTGTAAAGGGTACGGATACCATAAGAGTGACCGACAGTTCAGAAGTTATCAGGGTTTACGGTGGGATGCTTTCGGGCATTACATGTAAAACTGAGACAGGTAAATTTGGTGGGTTCACTGGGATTCGTCTTGGTGGTGACGGTTCATGGGACTTTGCAAAGTGGGGATCGGTAAAAGCCTTCGGGGGTATACAGATTAACCCCGGCGATACTGCGGTTCCACTGGATCATTTCGAAGGCATTTACGCCGTCGTTAAACCCTTTAAGAACCTTTCCATTTTTGCTGGTCGTATGGCGACTTTACCAACTGAGCAACGTCCATATCCGCTTACTGGAGCTGGTCAGTTCGAAACATGGACTGAAGGCCAAATCCCAGGCGGATGTGAGAACATCAAGCTTGAATACCAGGTAACCAAAAGCTTTCAACTTGCAGCTGGGCTTGCTAAAAGAAACAACGTTCTCGAGTATTCAGGACGTGTAATCTTCAAGGCAGCACAACTCTCGGGTTGGTATTCAGAAAAAGAGATTGGTTCGGCTCTGACCATAAGTAAAGGAAGACTTTATACTGTGCTTGTTTACAAGCAGGTTGAAGTTGCCCCTAATCTTAAGGAACAGGTAGCTGCCAATATCTTAACCCTCACTATCAACAAGAAACACGGGATTTCGTTTTACAACGATCTCGGATTTCATCTGGAAAAGGATCATCCTCTTTCCAGGGGTGAGTGTGGGCTTCTGAAGGACCTTGGTGCTTATGGTTTGGTCGGCCTTGGTTGGGACTACCAGCCAGGACACCAATGGATTGTGGGGTATCTCTACATCCATCTATAATACACGATACATTAGAATGCCGCTTTGTTTTTAAGCGGCATTCTCTCGTTATGGAAAAAACTCTTTTTATCCATAAATTTTGACTTATAAAAAATACTGAATATAATTGAAATGTATTTTATTCGTCATGTTGAGAGGGGCGAAACATCCAGGTTTTAAAATATTAGTTATATACCTAGACTCTTCGTTTTACTCAGAATGACCTTAGTTATTTATTATGGAAAAAATGTCGTTTTATCAGCTTACGGTCCAGCAAAGTTTAGATTCTCTAAACACCACAAAAGATTGATTGACTAGTGCTGAGGTAATACAAAGACAAAAAGTTTACTGAAAAAACATTTTGAAATCTGTCCACAAAGAGAGTCTGTTTTTGAAATTTGTAAAACAATTT
>CAJAPL010000201.1 GCA_903943625.1 uncultured bacterium | reverse complement strand
TGTACTGCGAGAGTAATTTCACTAGCCACTAAATATTTTTCATCATAACTAGGCCATTTTGCTTTTGTAAAAATGGAATATTCGTTTCACAATTGTTCTCGTAATTCTTCAGCTGTATGTGGTGCAAATGGAGAAACCAAAATAATTAATGTCTCAAAAGTTTTTCTATCTATTTTTTCTAATTCTGTAAGATGATTAACTAGTATCATAAGCTGAGAAACTGAAGTGTTGAACCTAAATGCATCGATATCTTCAGTTAGCTTTTTTATTGTTTGATGCACCAATGTTAAGCTACTTTGTCATAGCTCATCCTTGCTAATTTTATCTTTCAAAGTAACTATTTTATCTAGGAATTTTTTTACTCATTTGATTCCATTCGTACTTCGAGCAATAGCTTGATCAAATGGTCACATAAACATTTCATATGTTCTCAATGTGTCAGCTCAGAATTCATTTATTATTTCATCTGGGTTGACTACATTTCATCGCCTCTTGGACATTTTACGACCATCTTCTCACATAATTAATCACACATAATGATATTCTTGAAATGGTTCGTCTTGAGATACTATTCATATATCAAAAAGAAACTTTTGCCAAAATCTGGCATATATCATATGTCTGGTTACATGCTCAGCTCATCATATATATACATCAACATTTTTTCGATATGCATCTTGTTCTTTTCCCACAATTGCTTTCTCGTTGTTTGGATCCATATATCTAAGTCGATATCGGGAAGATCCCGCTCGACCTGGCATTGTATTGGTTTCTCTTTTTACTTGTGTCCCATCTTTCAATGTTACATTTACTCGATCTTCTATTGCGGCAAGAGGTCACTGTTCTGTCCCCGTTGGTTCATAATTTTCTACATCAGGTAAAGTAAGTGGTAAATCTGACTCTTCAAGAGCAAGGTCATTACCATCTTCTCTCCAGACTATTGGGAATGGTTCTCATCGATATCTTTGGCGAGAGAAGACTCGGTCCTGCATTTTGTAATTTATTTTTTTTCATCAGAGATTGTTTTTAGCTAATCGAGTCTGCATTTGTGTTATAGCTTCATCAGAACTTAATCATGTAAACTCTCAAGAGTCTACAAGTATTCATTTATCTGGAAGAGATTTTTCTTCTACATTATTTTTAGATGGCAAGTAACAAACTTTATTTCAAAATGTAAATAAATCCCGTGTAGGAATTTCTTCTTTTTTTCAATCATACCATTTTAATTTGTTTTGTCATATAACATATATGATTGGAATATTATATTTCTTTGCAAATTCAAAATCTCTTTCGTCATGTGCAGGTACGGCCATTACTACTCAGGTCCCATAATTTGCTAATACATAATCAGCTATATAAATTGGCACTTGTGCATTGTTAAATGGATTGATTGCATAAGCTCAAGTGAATTGTCAGTTTTTATCTTTTTGTAGTTCTGTCCTTTCAAGCTGTGTTTTGTGTTTGGCTTCTCCCTTATACTTCTCTACTTCTTTTTTAAATTCATTTGTTGTGATTTGATCTACTAGTGGATGTTCAGGTGCCATGACGACAAATGACATTCCAAATACTGTATCAATACGAGTAGTGTAAACCTCAAAAAACAAATCAGAATTTTGTATGTTCATTTTAAATTGAGTTCCCTCAGATTTTCATATCCGATTCCTTTCAAGATCTTTCATAGATTCTTCTCGGTTTAGTTTGTCTAGTCAATCAATTAATCTTTGGGCATATTTTGTGATTCTAAGTACTCGCTGTTTCATTGGTTTTTGTTCTACCTGGCTTCCACAGCGTTCACATTTACCGTCGTCAAGGTCTTCATTTGCTAGTCATGTCATACAACTAGGACATCGGTTAATGGGCTTGTAGTCTACGTATGCAAGACGTTCCTGTCTGCTTGGATCTGTAATAGGCATTGCTTTGTTCAAAGT
>CAJAPL010000200.1 GCA_903943625.1 uncultured bacterium | reverse complement strand
TGGATGCGAATATTAAGAACACAGAAATTTTGCAAGAAAAGGAAATTGATAGATTAAAAAATGAAATAAAAAACCTAGAAGAGAAAAAAAGTATGAGAGATGAAGAGATGAAAAAATTGGATAATAGTATAAAAGCTTTTGAAGAGAATATGCAAGAACAGGAAAAGTTTGAATGTGAAAAAATAGGTACAAACTGCCCTTTTATAAAAGTAATAAATAAGAAGACATTTGAAAATCTACAAGAACAAAAGGATAAACTATACGCCGAAAAAAATTTATTAGTAAATAAAATAAAAGACGAAGACATTGATGAAAAAATAAAAGACGCAATATCAAAAATCAAAGATATCGAGAAAGAAAGTAAAAACGGTGATAATAATGCTAAAGAAGTAAAAGATATTCAGGATAAAATAGATTTTATAAAAGAGTTTCTAAATAAAATTGACTATAAAAACATATGAGAAAAATATAGGGAATATCAGGACTTGGATAAGAAACTAAAAGTCATAGATAGGGAGATAAGCAATTTGGAAGCTGAGTTTGATAAGCTACAAGAATATAAAATCGAAGTAGAAAAAAATAAAGTAAGGATAGAAAATATTAATTCCAAGATACAGGATACAAGATCAAAAATCCAGGATTTAGATAAGGATATCGATGTGATTCAAAAACAAATAAGTGAATCAAAGTTTGATGATGTGAAGAAAATAGAGAAAATAAATATTCAAATGAAGGAGAATGTACGTGATATAGGCAGTCTCGTAGAAGAGTTTAAAAAATCAAAAATCCATATAAAAAAACTTCAGGAAGAAGAAAAGATTTTGAATAACCTATATCAAATTTTTTCAAAGGAGCTTTTGCTTGTTGTCTTACAAGACTCTCTACCTATATTAAATGACATCATAAACAGCTTTTTGAGCCAAGTTGTAGACTATCAGATAAACTTTGATTTAAACAAGTCTGATTCAGACAAATTGGAATTGGATATAAAAATATTGGATGATAAAGGATCTAGAGACGTTAAAAGCCTGAGTGGATGACAAAGAATTATTTTGAAATTGGTATGGATGTTGGCGATTTCTAGCTATATTCGCTCCCCTATTTTGTTCTTAGATGAAACTATAAATAACTTAGATGCCGATACGGTATGAAAAGTGGCAGATATGTTAGAGGATTTTGTAAAATCCAGAAATATGAAGTTTTTTGTGGTTACTCATAGTCAACAAATCCAAGATATGAAGATATGGGATCAGACGATAAGTATTTAAAAATAAGAAATATTTTGCAAAATATTTGAATCTAGTTATATTTATAAACGTAACAACGTAGCAACGTATAATCGTAAAAACGTTTTTACATTTATACACTTTTACATTTGTACGTTTATTATGGCTAGATATTGAGATATCGCAAAAAAATTTGAAAATGGACATTTTTGTCCTTTTTGTAATGAGAAAAAACAAGATATAATAGAAAGTAGAAAATATTTTTATGTGGTCCCTGCTCGTGCTCCATATTGTAAAGATCATATCTTAATAGTTCCCAAAAGGCATGTATGTCTCCTAAAAGCTCTAACTCACGAAGAAATTATACAAATGTTTCAACTTGTAGAAAAACGAGATAAAAAATTACGTAAATATCATAAAAATATAAGTTTACTTCTCAGAGATGGCCTATCAAAAGAAAAAATATGAAAATCCGTCAATCATTTGCATTTCCACCTTATCCCCGATCATGCAGTCTATGTCATGGACGACCAGCATTCTGAAAATCGTAATTTCTTGGATGATGCCAATTATAAGCAGCTGGTAGATAAAACTAGAAAAAAGTTTAAATAATAATTTCATAATTTGTCAATTCATAATTTAACTTTTGACAGATTAAAATTGGATAAATATAGGTTTGGGAATAAAATAAGTATGTTTTATTCCAAAGTTCTAAAATGAAAAAACAAGCCTGGATTTTACTAGTTATATGATATGCATTATTAATATGATTTTCAAACGCTCAAGAGACCTATCAATCTCAAGTAGATTTGGATAATTTTGACGAAAAATGAGCTGTTCAAAATATAAATGACCTGGAAAAAAGCGTAGATGATATTACAAAACAACTTTATGACTTAGACAGTGCAGAAAAAAGTTGAGCAAACGAGGTAATAAGTGAAAAGTATAGAGAAGTAAGGACCGAAATCGTGCGCGTAGTGACCGACATAAATAAAACCACAAAAAATGTGGCAAATACACTTAGAAAGATAGCTGTGTACAAAAGGGAGATTCTCAAAACCGCTGAAGAACTAAAAGATACAAGAGAAGGCAAATGAGACACCAAAGAATACATCGAACAATTCACAAACTTTATGTACAAACTAGATAATGAAATTTATAATAACCAAACAGATGCCGTAGATGATATAAAACTATTGGCAAAATCTGATAATATCCCACGCACGCTGATGGCTGAAAGTCTCGTAAAATCGATGCTTTTGCAATTTAATGATTTGATGGGGACATTGGACACAAGCGAACAAGATAAATTATTAAGGATAAAAAAACTTAATCTGATGAAGATGCAAACCAAAAACGATATCAAGGATTACAACGATCAATTAGATAGTTTACAACAAAAGAAGAATTATTTAGTCAGATTTATTGATCTTTATAAAAACAAACAATTAAAGAGCAATAATTTTGAAAAGATATTAACAACTAGGAAGGACGTAGACGATATGATGATGTTATTTGTCGATGATATAGTTAGAAAAGACTATAAGGTTTCTTTTGATATAGACGATAAAATAAAATTATTAAATAAGACATCTGATGACTCACTCAAAGAAACATCGCCTCTTGCCTGGCCTATCTATCCGATCTATAAAATAGATAGTTATTTTGGAGATAAGAATTTTGAGAAACAATATTGAGTACCTAGTAGATGACTATTGATAACTAGCACACAATGAACTCCTGTTTATTCTGTACGTGACTGAGTAGTTTACCATGTATCTGATACGGATTGATTTGGTATCAGCCGAGTAATGGTTGTCCATATGAGAGGATATGTGTCTGCGTATATGTTCTTAAATAAAATTGAGATAAAAGAATGAGATGTAATTAAAAGATGACAATTGATATGATATAGTGGATGAGAACCATGAACAAAATGAGCGTGATTTGTATCCAATTGACCAAATTTATCTTTTATAGTATTCAAAAACTGAGTAGCAATAGATCCATTACCAGAATTAGATTTGAGTGTCGTACAAAGTAAAGACGCGTTGCCGGATCAATATCTTGTGAAATATCTGAATGATAAATACGCTAGGCCAATAGATATTACAAATTTAGAATTTGCATCTGGAGGTACACAACTCGAAAGAGCCGATAATTTCTTAAGCAAATATGGGGTATGAATTTACAGAGAACTTGCTTTCTGGGAAGACGTAGTGAAAGATACAAACATAGATAGAGACGTCACAATATGTATTGCGTTTGCTGAAAGTACTCTGTGAAAATATCTTACAACTGCAAATAACATCTGAAATGTATGAAACAATGATCGCTGAGATAGGATAGGTTATGGCTGAGCATTTGCTTGAGCTAGGATGATTCCTCTGACGCTAGATAATCAATTTTTATGAAATTATCATACAATCAAACAATTATCAAGATATGGGAACGAGGACGGTAAGATTTATGCATCTAGTCCTATCAATCGACAAACCAATGTATTAAAATGTTTGAGTCAGATTAAATGATATTATGTACCTGAAGACTTCCCATTTAGAACTGGGCTAAATCCTAATATGTGGGATCAGGACAATGAAGAAAAAGACGCAATAATGAGTGGGAGTACAGAAGTAGTAAAATAACAAACTTTATATTTTAATTATAAATTATGGGAAATTTGGAAAACTTTGAACCTAAAGAAGAGGAGAAACAGACGATAGAACAGAGAGACGAGACACCGGAAACTATTTATAGGCGCAAACTTGCGAAAATAAGCGATACCGAACTAGGAAAGATGCCGGATGCGGAAATTAATGCGCTGAAGCGTGGCGCTTAATGCGAAAAAACAGACACTTGATGATTTTTACAGGGATGTTGACGTAATTAGTTTGAAAGTGAAAAAATTAGTTTGAAAGTGAAAATGGAATTCAATATTAATGAGCCGTTAGA
>CAJAPL010000199.1 GCA_903943625.1 uncultured bacterium | reverse complement strand
CATTTGAAGGTAAATCATTATAACAAAAATACAAATAATAAAAAAAACCAACCACAACTAATTATTCTATCTATGAGAAATTTTGTTAGATTGACCATGATTATTGTTATTCTCGCAGGATTAGTCCTGACCTATGTGGATTCCAAAAAAGAGGCCACAACCACTAGTGATACAATCATCACTGGCGACATCAAGATTACCAATAACAAATTTTACGAGAACGCTGCAAACGCGAAAGAGCTTACGCTTAGTAGCCAACCAAAGATTACCAACAACGAATTCCACGAGAACGCGTCAAACTCAAAAGACCTGATTGTCAAAGGAGAGCTTAAGATCTCTGGCAATAAGCTCAATAGGAATCAGAACTGCCCCGAATCTGGTGGACTATACTTATCTGACCCATTGACCATTACAGAAGCTACTTGGTATGAAAATTACAACCCAGCCAAGATATTCATGCCTGAGGGATGGAAAGAAGGTAGAATCATCTACTACAGAGCTGATCACAGCGACAAAGATGACAACAAATACTATTTATATCGCATGTGGTGACTTACAACCAACAAAAATGTACTTTTAGAGCAGGGATTTTTTCCCTGCTTTAAACGTTAAAGAAACTTACTAGATATCAATCCTCTTAATCAAAACAGGAATTGCATCGTGTATATAATCAACTATATCATCTACATATTTCCCAAGGTCTTTTATTGGTCAGTGGATCTGTTCATATTCCCATTCGTCCAATACATCTTCATCTTTTCCATAAACAACAAAATTAAATAAGACTGATTTATATCACATTTTTTCTATAAAATCTTGATGATGTTTGGCCATACATATAATCAGATCTTGATCTTCCAAAAACTCCTTTGTAATCTTTGTTTGCTTGTGCTCACTAGCATCACATCAATAATATTCTAAACGATTTAGTGTATAAAGATAGGGAGGTTCAGGATCAGCCTCTGTTCATGCGGATGAAACATTTATATTATTTATTTTATTATCTTTCAGATATTTTTTCGTCAGATACTCTGCTGACATACTACGAAAAACATTAGCAGTACAGACAAATAATATTTTCATAAACGATTTTATAATTTTAAAATATTACAACGGAGCGTCAATTCGTTTAAGATATTCTTCATTCACATCATCCGGCTTTATCCATAGCATTTCTGGTGTCTGATGCGGATGATTTTTTTTGAAATATCAGATTATTTTTTCTTTATTTCATGCTGGTAATTTTATTAGTAAGATTTTTTCTTGTTCATTTTTGAGTTTTCATTCCCACATATAATAAGATTTTACATAGTTGATCCTATTTACACATTTTGCCATTCAAGATTTGATCAATCATAAAATGAAGTTCTTTAACTTCCTTCCATCGTTTGGGAAAGTGGATATGAGAATTAACATAATTAATAATTTCTAATTTAAAATTTCACATTTCTCTTACAGAAATATATCTCTTGGTTTTGCTCACTCCTGGGGGCCTATAAGTCATCTTTCTTCTAGTTGATCCATTATCCTTGCTGCGCGAGCAAATCATACTCCAAGCTTTCTTTGCAATAATGTTGCAGATGCTTTCCTTGTCTGAGCGATTACTTGTATAGCCTGCTCTATAAGTTCATCATCATCTCCAGCGGATCATCATGAATACATCCCTCACTTTTCCAGCTTACTTTCAAGAGCTTGAATAATCTCAGGATTGTATATATCTTCTTCTGATAATCATTTCATATATTTTTCTTTTAATTTCTGGACAACTTTCTCTATCTCTTCTGTGCTAACAAAAGGAGCCTGTATCCTAAGAGGAAATCTAGTATTGGAATCTATATATAACATATCTCATTTACCTATCAGATCTTCAGCTCATTTTCTTCATAGTATCGTTCTAGAATCTATTTCAGATACTACCCCAAAGGCAATCCTAGTAGATATATTAGCCTTGATTAATCATGTTATAACATTCACAGAAGGTCTCTGAGTAGCGACTATCAAATGTATTCAAACGGCACGAGCCTTTTGAGCTATACGGGTAATGCATGTTTCTACATCTTTTTTATTGCCCGACATCATCATGTCAGCTAGTTCATCTATCACTATCACGATACGGTAAAGTTTTTCTCAAATTATCTTATGATTATATTCATCTATATTTTTCACTCTTTTTTCTTTTAGCATTGTGTATCTTCTTTCCATTTCATCAACAGCCCGCTTCAATAACTTCAAAGCCTTTTCGCTATCGCTAACTATAGGAGCAAGCATATATGGCAATCCAGAATACATTTCCAACTCTACTTGTTTTGGGTCTACCATAAGGAATTTCAATTCTGATGGAGTATTTTGATACATTAGACTCAATATAAAATCATTTACTCAGACTGATTTACCAGATCATGTCGCTCATGCAACAAGCAGATGTGGCATAGATTCAAGTTGTTTCACCTCGATAGATCAATCAATCGCTTTACCTAGAGTCAGACTAGTATTTCATTTCTTCATAGATTCTTGAAATTCTTGAGAGGCTATTACGTCTCATACTTTTACCATCATTGGTTTGGGGTTGGGGACTTGGATTCATATAGAATCTGTGCCTGGTATAGGCGCTACTATCCTTAGGAACCTAGATTTTAAAGATAGCTTGATATCGTTATATAATCATTCAATAGTAGAAATCTTGATTCATT
>CAJAPL010000198.1 GCA_903943625.1 uncultured bacterium | reverse complement strand
AGAATTAAAAGTTTATGAAAGAGACAAAAAAGAAAAGGAAAGGATGGAACAAGAGAGAAGAAAACTTAGGGACATATTTAGAAATTTCTAGAGGAATAGAGTCATTCCGGTGCTTGTCCTGTAAAGGGTTATTTACGAAGTCTACAATCCCGCCATTGCGGGACAGGCCGGAATTTTTTTTGTTGAATAAAATATTTAAGTAGATATAATCCAGACTTGAATGATTTAAGAATCTATATTGAATGATGAAAATCCAAGAAAATATATCGCTAAAAAATTACAATACTTTCGGGGTAGACGTTAAAGCAAAATTTTTTGTAAAAATAGAATCTGAAGATGACTTATATGAACTCATGAAAACTAAGGTGTGGGAGGACAACAAAAGATTTATTTTGTGATGATGAGCCAATATATTATTTCAGTGAGACTATGAAGGACTAGTAATCAAAAATGAAATCATGTGAAAAGAAACAATAAAGGAAAATAAACATAGCGTACTTGTAAAAGTATGAGCAGGAGAAGATTGGCCAGAGTGGGTTGAGCGATGTGTAGAAAAAAATCTATGATGAATAGAGAATCTTGCACTTATCCCATGATCAGTATGAGCAGCTCCTATCGGCAATATCTGAGCGTATGGAGTGGAAGTAAAAGATGTGATAGATGAAGTGGAAGGAATAAATCTACAAACATGAAAAAAAGAAGTATTTAAAAATGCTGAATGTAAATTTGGCTATCGCGATAGTATATTTAAAAATGAATACAAAGATAAATTGATCGTGACCTACGTGACTTGGAAGTTGAAAAAAGTAAATGATGACTATAGTTTCAATATAGATTACAGCGATATCAAGAGAAAAATAGATGAGTGAAAAATCAATATCGCCAATCTAAACGTAAAGGATATAGCAGCTACGATAAGTGAAATCAGGAGCAGTAAATTACCTGATCGGAAAAAAATCTGAACTGCGGGAAGTTTTTTCAAAAATCCTGTGATAAGCAAAGATGAGTTTAAAAGCCTGAAAACTAAGTATGATAATTTACTAGGATTTGATTTTGAAGATAAAATAAAATTGTCAGCTTGACAGCTCATAGAGATGGCTGGATTTAAATGAGTGAAAAAATGAAAGGTAGGGACCTACCAATATCACGCACTTGTACTGATAAATGAGTGATGATCTGCACAGGAAATTGTAGATTTTGCTAGTAGCATACAGGATAAGGTTAAAGAAATTTTTTGAGTACGGCTTGAGCCAGAAGTGATTTATGTATAGCTAGTTATGTTGAGTCCCGCCCTGCGGGATAAACTACTCTAAACATCCAGTGGGGGTTTGTATTAATTACCTGGATTCTTCGCTGTGCTCAGAATGACGTAAAATAAAAAAAGCCAGTATCGCTACTGACCTTTTTGTGAAAATATTTGAAGGTAATTATTATCTAGCTATAACGTATCTAAGTTGAGAATCAGTTGAATATTCACATTCTCATCATGGAGTAATACTACCTAAAGAACCAGGCGTACAGGTACAAAGTTCTCGAGACTTAGTGGGGTGTGGGTTTCAACTTTCGAGTTCATCACATGGATCAGTAGAAACAGTTCCTGACATATATACACAAGATGTTGTTGTGGCAGTTATTTCTGTCATAATAGTACATGGAACAATATTTTCTGTAGATGAATTTGAATCAATCACCTGTCAAGTTAAATACACCCAGTTTGCTCATCATTCTGTTTCTGCCCTAGATATAAGAGCAAATCATTTATTTGGATTTCATCATTTTTTAATACTAACATAAACATATTCTCATGTCCCGTGATTGGGTAGTCAATATTCAGGGAACCTATATGAACTTGTAGGATCTTTCGGCAATACTGTTACATATTTTTTTAAATCTAGTTTGTCAATACTATAAGATCAAGTAGATGGATACTTTCATTTATCCATAGAATACGAAACTATTGCTGTTGCTACTTGTTGTAGATCTGCTTTTCTAGCTACATCATTTGCTCTTCATCTTACTGATGTCAATCTAGGTATAAGCGCTGCTGCTAGTACTCATATAATCACTATAACGATTAGCATTTCAACCAATGTAAATCATCTTTTCTTTT
>CAJAPL010000197.1 GCA_903943625.1 uncultured bacterium | reverse complement strand
CGGTTTTTCTTTAAGTACATCATCCGAACAGGAGGATAACATGGACAGAAGAATGAACGGAAGTAAAAAAAACTTTTTAGCAAAAGGACTATTATATTTTTTCATTGTTTTTTTTATTAGAATTAGACATAATATTTTATAAAAATATAAATAATAACCATATTATTATACACAATAAGTATATTTTGTCAAATTTTGTTATAATTGCCGCAATTAGAATATTTGATATGCAGAAACATAGCCTCCAGTAAGAGGGCTTTTTGTTTGAAACAGTCTAGCATATAACTAAACAAAGATAGATGATTAGTTTGAAGTTTAAACTCGTCTAGGTAGAAAAAAAACCTGCATCGAAATGCAGATTTTTTTTTATTATAAATATTATTTAGTCTTTATTTTATAGAGTTAAATATTTTAATGTTTAATGGCCTCAGCATAGCAGGTCATTGACACACTCCACCACTCCAAACATATCCAGATTGACACTTAAATCTACACTCAGTTATGCTTGGATTAATATTATAAACTCATCATGTGGTAGGAGACCAAGTTCAATTAGAAAAGTTATAAGATTGAGTAATCATTGATACGGTATTCCACATTGCATTACTTGGAATTCACACACATGTTGCTTGTCTCAACAAAATCGTCACTTGACAAGAATTACCGTTCCAGTTATATCAAGGCTGACATTTAAACCTACACTGAGTCGTACTTGGGCTTGTATTATATACTCATCATGTTGTAGGCGACCATCACCAACCAGAATTATATTGAGTAATTACTGATACTGTATTCCACACAGCTTGATTTGGTAGTCATACACACATTCCGGGTCTAATCATATTACAAGAATTTCCATTCCAAACATATCCAGATTGACACACAAATCTACATTCAGTCGTACTTGAAGTTGTATTATATATTCAAGTTAATGCAGGTAACCATACTCAACTGATATAATATTGAGTAATAGAAGATACTGTATTTCGCATAGCATTACTTGGGAGTCATACACACATACCTGACATCATAGTGGGTCATTGGCATACATTGCCACTTCGAACATATCCAGATTGACACACAAATCTACATTCACCTGTACTTGGAATTGTATTGTATATTCAAGTTAATGGAGGTGTCCATATTCAATTAGGATAATACATAGATTGAATAATTCCAGTAGCAGTATTCCATACAGCAAAATTTGGGAGCGCCATACACGCAGCATATCTCCAAATAAGTATTCATGTACAAGCACTTCCATTCCAAACGTATCCAGATTTACACTTAAATCTACACTCACCAGTACTTGGCACAGTATTATATACTCATCATGTATTGGGTAACCATATTCAACTTATATAATATTGAGTAATAGAAGATACTGTATTCCATACAGCAAATTTTGGCAACCCTACACACATGCCAGTTCTCGTAGAAGAAAATTGGCAAGAATTTCCGCTCCAAACATATCAAGCCTGACATTTAAATCTACATTCAGTTGTACTTGGAATTGTATTATATACTCATCATGTATTGGGTAACCATATTCAACTAGCATAATTGTAATATTGAGTAATAGAAGATACCGTATTCCACACAGCTCCACTTGGAAGTCATACACACATACCTATCCTCAACTGTACAACTATTAGACAAGAATTACCATTCCAATTATAGCCAGACTGACATTTAAATCTACACTGAGTTGTGCTTGGTATTGTATTATATACTCATCATGTCGTAGGCGTCCGTACTCAGCTAGTATAATATTGAGTGATTACAGGGACTGTATTCCACATAGCTCAATTTGGCAAACCCACACAGATACCAGGTCTAGTCTCAAGCGGAGCAAGAGGAGGCTGGAAAGCAATTGCCAATGCAGTGCCAATCAAAGCAAACGCAGAAAACAAATATACAAAAATTAATTTTTTCATAAATAAATCTTACAATATAAACACGTCCAAAATATTAATTTACCAAACAATGTCAAGTCAGATAATTTTATAATATTGTTTTTACCAAAAGATCACTAAACTTTTTTTTACATTATTCTTTATCCACAAATCACAACCATATCAATACAAAACACCTCCCAGCGGCCACAATATCTAATACAAATACCAAATAAGCTTGACAAAAACGTATAGATGTATATAAACAGTTATTTTATTATGCTATACACAATCGTTATGACATTAGAAAAAACTCCAAACTTTGATAAGCTAGAGCCTATCATATGAACAAATGAAGTTTGAGCAATAAAAAATCTTATTCTTTTCACACAAAAATCTAATCCAAAAATTTTATGAGGCATTTTGGATGGGATAAAATTACATTTAATAAATTTTCTAACTAGCAAAAAAATTATTGATGGAGAATATTGAAACTTTGACCAGAATCGAATAATTAGACATACTGAAAGTCTAGAATTTTATAGAGCAAACATGAGAAATCTTATTATAAACGTTCTATGACAAGAAAAAGAGATATCAGAAGAAACAGAAATTCTAAAGGACGAATTAAATAAAGCATTAATAATGAATTAATTATATTTTTGAGTATTCTTTAATTAAATAGCATATATCAATTCTATATTTCACTCCATATCTTCCACAACAGCAGTACATGAAGTTATCCAATCTCAAGAATTGATACAATCAATGCCGTTTACCAATCTACGATCTGGCAAATGGTAATGTCAGAAAATAATTCATTCAAAATTTCTCTCTTTTGCCCGTTTAGAAATTTTCTTATAAAGTATTTTTTGGGGAAATAAATTTTTCTTAAAAAATTTCTTTATTCTTTCAGACAAGGGATAAAACGAATCCTTGTCTTTATGGAACAGTCTTTCTACTAAATAAATTACTGTATAAAAAAGATTCATAAATTTAGCCAAATTTGGCAGATAATAACACACATAATCAAATCTGTCTCAGTGACAAATATGGTATTTTTTACCATTTCAAGAAGTATACGTCATATCATTTATTATACTCACATCATATAGATGAATATGTTCCAGATGCCTTATAAAACTATCATGATTTCATTTTATATAAACCAACTTAACTCAATTTTCTGCAAAATTAATTATATAATTCATAAATCTAGTATCCCTTTCTGTCCGTCTTCAAAGGATCCCCAATTGCCAAAAATCAATATAATCACCATTTATTATAAGCCTTTCAAACTCAATACCATCCAAAAAATTTATCAATCTACCTATTTTTGATACTGGTTTCCCCAAATGGATATCTGACAATATTACTGTTTTATATTTTTTTTTCATAACAGTAAATAAGAAATTGAGTTAAAACACATATCTAAATTATACTTTAAAACATTATTAAAGTCAAATTTTCAATTTTCCTTGCTTTCAAAAAAACATTCATTAAATCATTGTTAATACTTAATTACTAATTCTTAATTTATGAATATAGTCCTTATTTGAGCTTGATGAACATGAATGTCGTGAGTAGCATGATTACTACGTGACCTATGATTTTCTAATCTGGTTTGTATAGATTGATTTCAGAGTCAGCTTACAGATAAACTCAAAAAAAAATGAATAAAAACCATAATCTGACATTGAAAATATACAGTTAACTTAGACGATATTATCATTTATTCTGAAGCAGTCATTGATTGTATAGAGATTCTCGAAGCTAAAAAACTTTTCAAAAAAAAACAAAAAGTTCTCAGACTACGAAACTACTTTCAGTTTCTTTGAGAAATTTCAAAATATTTTCAAACAATATGAATTTCAGGGACCAATTGAAAATCATCCACAACAGCACTGTCGATATATACTATGAGCAAACTAAATGCCAAATTTTGATTATGAATATTATGATCATTAGTACCACAGTTTGATAATTGCAGTTATCTAGTAAATAAAAAAATAAAAACTGACTTAAAAAATATCTTTGATTACATCATCATATGAAAAAAATTAAATTACGATAATATCAAAAAATATATATTTGTGGTCGAGGCCTGCGAATACAAAAGACACTTTCTTTATTTAGATCTAGACTACTCTATCATAACCAATATAGAGCTTGACCATACCGATTATTACAAAGATTTAAAGGACTATAAAAGCGCATTCACTCAGTTAATATCCAAAGTTAAAAATAAAGTTTTTGTGCTTGAAGACCGATATGATAAAATTTTAAAAATCACAAAAGAAAAAGAAAAAATAACAAAGGTAAAAAAATCCAGATTCTGATTTAAATATATTTTATGAGACCATAACCAACAAAACTGATCTTTAGTAAAAGCAATTATTAAGACACTAGACAATAAAACAAACATTATAAAAATAACAAATACGATGTTGAACTTTAAATGATTGTGGAGAAGACTAGAATTTTTATGAAATAACAACAACTGATCGAAAATATTTTCAGATTACTGACATATGGCATCACCTATAAAAATCTGATACCAGGCTCTCAGATGAAAGTTTAAAAAAGAGAAAATAACAGTTATTTTCCAACCACATCAGATAAACAGGATAGAAACATGACGAAATGATTTTATAAAAGTCTTCAAAGATTATGATCAGGCGTTTATTTATGATATCTACGCAGCCAGAGAAAGCTTGGCAACTTTCAAAAAATTTAAAATAAAATCAATCCAAGATCTATGAAATAACTTCGCAAAAGTATGCTGATGAAGATATATTTCAAACTTTGAAGACATAAAAAAGATAATCCAATCCTGAAAGAAAAACGAAATAATAGTAATATATTCTGCTTGAGATATAGACTACAAAATAAGACAGAACATAAGATTTAGTTTAAAATAAAAAAAACGTGCTCACTAGTAAGCACGCAACGAATCAAACAACACAGTAACCATTTCCATTTGATTTTTGTAACAAAAATAATACAAGTAAAAAACATTTTAAACATAAAAACAGACAATGAAAAAACTTCTAATCGTAGCTAGTGGCATAAGCTTATTATTCATATTTTGATGTGATAAAAATCCAGAAAGTATAGATACAGCCAACACAGGAGAAATCTTAGAACAAAAGCTAGAAACTACAACATGAGATACACAAAGCCAGACTTGAATTGGCCAAGATAGCTCAAATCAAACAAAAACAGATACTCTTTTAACAGACACGTGAGACATAAAAAAACTTATAGAAGATTATAAGAAAGATAACCCATGATATTCAAAAAAGCTTGATGAAAATACTGTAGAGCTATTGGAGAAATTAATGGAAAAAATTGAAAATAAATAATTTTTAAAAATAAAACAATCACATGTATGTATTTTTTGAGGTAATAAAATGAATTTTCTTATTTCTAACCGTTATGGTATGAATATTGTTTCTTAGATGAAATATAATATTGTGAGAGAGCTCTTTCTGGGTAGCAAAACAAGTCATAATGCCTTGATATTTGATATTTTGTTGACTGATCATATGATACTTAGTAGCTCACATATGGATATGAAACGATTGGGATGCTATCAATTCCCAAAAAAACAAAATATACGTAAAATCTTTTATAGTAGGTATCATACTGGGTATTGTTTTAGCAATTACATACATATTTATATAAAATGAAGAATATCTTTGTAGCTTTATTTTTGTTGATGACACTATTAACATGATGTTCATCACCCAAGCACTCAACAAAAATAAGTTTTGACAATTTAGATTTAAGATTGCAATCCAGTAAATTATACGTTGGAAAAAGCATAGACAAAACAGCATATCCTTGAATATCAATATACCAAGAGAGTTGAGATAATAATCAAGATATGTTTATAAATTCAATCATAATAACATCTCAAAATAATCTAAACATAAAAATAAAAGATTTTGTAAACAACAACATAGAAAATTTAAAAGCAAGCATATGATGAATCCTAATACAATCTACAAAAATTCTTTCATTTAACTGTTCTTGAGAAAAGATAATTTGAATAATAAAAGACTTTAAAATAACCGAAAACAACAATAACAGCTACTATTCTCAGTTCTTTTTCATAGAGAATAACAAGCGATATGTAATATCTTTCCAATCCGATAAGCAAGATGATAACTTGGATTTCAAAAATAGCTTAAGTAGTCTCACTTGCAATAAATAGATTTTATATTCTCTCATCTCAAATGTTAAAGGAAACTCTTGTTAATAACTGATCTCTATCAAATGACCAATTCCCCAAAAACAAAAATCGGAGTGAAGAACCAAGCAACTTAAGCTGATGGCAGCTATTGTGAAAAACTCTTATATGACTTATCATATGATGAATAATATCTGCAATATTATTTATTGCTTTGTCTTTTTCTGGGAAAATTTTTATAGACGCTTTCCAACAAACAGGCGAAATAGTAAGGACAAACCCCATATTACCATTTCTTTTGCTATTCATAGGGTTTTTATGAACATTTATCGGCAACATATGAGTGGCTGGATCGTACAACTTATTCTTTAACAAAAAATACCGCGATATATCCAAAATGTTTGGATTATTATTACTTACAAATGCTATATTGTTCTTTATACTAGTCCCTATTTACATCGTGTTTAGCAAACAAGTAGATACGTTGTTTATAATATTATGATTCCACGTATTTTTTTCGATTTTCGTTTCTGCTTGTCAGATTGAATTTTTGAGCAATCCAAATTATTCAGCATCAGCACTTATGTGAAACGTATTATGATTTGCGCTATCTCTTCTAATATACAGTATAGTTTGGAAGTCATCATGAGATGGGTCTATACAAAACAAAGTTTACTTGTTAATACTTATACCAGCTATAGTATGATACGCACTTATACCTTTTGGTAGTTGAATCTGGGAAAAAATATATTACAAAGTATATGAAAACTGAAGCAACCCTCTATTTATTTCATCTAACGAAGATGAGTTTAATATAGACGAAACCACCGATATGACAGGAGAAGATGACCAGACTAATGTAGAAATTTAATCCCAACAAAAGCGGAATTTTACGCTTTAATACCCAATATGAACTTATATAAAATAGCATCTGCAACTAAATTTATCCTATGACTAATCATACTCGTATTGGTCTATTCTTATATCAATGTTTATGAGGATCCATGAGTATGAATATCATTATGATTTTTATGATTATTTATCATGCTATGGTGACTGAGTTTCTATATATTCCTTTTGTGACAAAAAATATTTCGTACAAATCAAGACCAAGAACGTATAACAAAAGACAGTTATAAGCTATCTTTGTTATTCGGCATATATGCAGTTATAAACGTACTTTTGCTTATATTATGAAATCGATCAAAACTTTTGTGATTAATATTGCTAGTATGATTTATCGCTCTTCAAATATCATTATTTTCAGACAAAAAAAAATCCCATGAACACAGAATATAATACCACAATACAATCAATCGAAGATAGATTAAAAACAGTTTATGACCCAGAGTTTCCTCTGATAGATATTTTTACTTTGGGATTGATTTATAATATACAAATAAAGGAAAAAAACGTTGAAATACTTATGACGTTTACGACTCCTTATTGTCCTATGGCGGATATGCTAAAAGAGATGATTACAAACGCAGTAAACGAGATATTGCCAGATCATATAGTCACATTAGAAGTAACTTTTGATCCTATGCGGACTATAGAAAAAATAAAAGATCCAGATCTCAAAAGAATGTTTGAGTAATCCTTAATTATTAATACTAAAAAATGTTATTTATAAATATATCGTCAGACAAAGTATATATAGGAACATGAGATAAAAATATTTTTCTAGAACGCAACGGAATAGAAAATATTTTATGATCACAGCTTGTGAAACT
>CAJAPL010000196.1 GCA_903943625.1 uncultured bacterium | reverse complement strand
TTAGTTTGATGCCATTGTTCATTAAAATTAATTAAAGATATACTATATAGTCTAGGACCAAGTATTTTATAATTTAAATTTTATAAAAATGAAAAAATTTATGTTAATGGCGCTTGCGTTGTTATCTCTATTGTCTTTGGGCGTGTTTTTTAACTGAAAAACAGATGCTGCGAATTCAAATACTCTAGTCACACTATGAGTTAGTTGATGAACATGATATTGTATAACTGTTTGATCTATTAATGTATGATCAACATGAGCATCTTATAGTGTTAGAGAAATATCAAGTTGATTTGCAACAAACTCATTCTATTGTGTAGATCAGAGTTGATCTTTTGCATCTCGATCTATGACGGTTCAAGCATCAAATCCTTTGATTGGTAGTTCTACTTGACAAATAGCAGCTTCTAATATTTCAATGTCGACTGCTAGTCAAAGTCTATTGTGATGAAACTGTTCTATTTGAGGCGCTTTAACAAAAGTTGAAATTAATTCAACAGCTAGAACGCTTTTAAACAAGGTAAACTTCACTTGATCAATCTGTTCAATACAGACGACACCATCGATTTTTGTTTCTATACCTGCTAGTACACCAACTGGTACATATACTTGAAACATAACTCTTACTTATCCTTCTGCTTTCTAATTGTTCCATATTTGGCTTATTGATAGCTTAGTCTAGTGAGTCCTAGACTATATAGTGTGTTATTTATTTTGTATAAAACTTTTTATGCAAAAATTTATATTTAGAATATTGTCGTTGTCGATTTTATTATATATATTTTTTTTTGTTAAATCGTTTTCTACTAATACAAATACGTTGGTGACAGTTGCTATTACCCCATGACAGATAACATATGGATCTCCAGTGTATCTAAATCTATGACAAATAAACCTTTCTCAAACTCAGCAAGAGATTGAGTGACAATTTAGTGAGCACTTTTGGATAAGTGATTTAGAGGCTTCAGATAACGGCTATACTACCACTATAGTTTCTGATGGTCTAGTATGAGCCAATTGAATAATATTGACTTGAATTTATCTAGCGGCATGAAATAATGGTATTCCAGACTTATTAGCTGGATTGGTTTGAGATGTTAGGATAAATCAATTGTTTTCTGGTAATTATTTCTCTATCAATAATCCTATAACATATATATATAGGCCTCAATGATTAAATTATTGAAGGATAAGTAAATATGGGGATAGGCCTTGGATAAAGATTATTGTCCCTCCTTATGCCCAACCTTGAACATATAGTTGAACAATTTATTTTGATATATAAAAAATGCTTGAGTAATCAGACTTTGCTGTATCTTAAAATTTAAGACAACTTCTTTGAGGTTGTTTTTATTTTTTGAAATATCTAACTAGAAAAAAAGTCACGATAAAAACCATAATTCAAATTATTATATTCCATGGTATCACCATTATCGTTGTTTCTTCTGTTATTTGTATTTGATCTTTTAGCTTATTATCTATGGAGTTTTGGTTAAATAATATTTCTGGTTGTGCGTTTCAATTTATCTGTATGTTAAAAAATCATCAATAAAAAGGCAGGTTCCCAATATTTATAGATAGTTTTTTGGTTGTATTTGCTGGTAATTGTGTCTGTCATATTCTAAAATCTTTTGAAAATCAAAGGCTGTTGTATATTTTTCATGATCATTCAAAATATTCGTTGATGTCTCAGTTATTTACAAAATTTAATTTTAGCGATATTGTGGAATCGATATTAAATTCTGTATTTATTTTTCTGTTTGTACCTCGATTGGATGTATTATAAAATTTTTGTAGATTTAAGTCTCTTTTAAATTTTCATCCAACAAGGACATCTATATAGCTAGTTTGGCGAATTACAACATTTACTGAGTTGGTTGAGTCAGCATTTGTTTGGTCCAAAAAATACGTCATACAGCCGTGGACTATTCAAGAAAATCAGGCCGGGAATCTAATGCTATTTTTTTCTGTGATAGTTTGATGGGCTGGCACAATAAGCGTTTTACTGTTTTGTTTTACGTATTGTCAAAAATCTTCTTTGCGTCACTCTGATTTGCAAGCTTTATTTTTGAAACTATCGTTTGTGATTGTTCAGTCTGGGAATCAGATTTTTATTGATATATTTTTATCTGATGTATTTGTAAATTGGGTACATATCTCGTTTGTTTTTGCTGAGTCTGTTGAGATTTTTAGGTTTTCTGTCGGGATTGAGTCATTACAAAATATTGCGCTTATACTTGTTATATCCTGTCAAAAAACAGGATTTTGAAGGAGAAAGCAGAAAGTAGAAATCGATATAATCAGTAGTCGGATCCTTATTTTCATTGAGGCAAATAGATACAATAAATCATTTTATAAAACTCTAACTATGAAAAATGTTGCTCTTGTATTTTATAAAAAATGCGTTTTAAAACAAGGTTTTTATGCTTTTTTGAAGAGTGGTTTGAATGTGACTACAATTATAGATACTATTATAATTAGTAATATAACCCATATTCGCGAGAATATGAATATTTGTGATGTTCCTTGGATTACTATTGGCTCTTTTAGGGACTGGTCCACGTTTCCTCATTGAAAATCTATATATGGAGTAGATACAATCTCAAAAGAAACTTTAAACGGTCATTTATAACCTGGTATAATTCAGATTTCTTTTTTTATTTCTATCGTCGTTCAGGGCGCTATTATATATTTTTCAGTTTGGAAATTTTTTTCAAATCATAGGATATTGTAAAATCTTCACTTGATGCTGGCTTCTTGTGCTATATTCCCGTTATTTTTTAATAGAAATGATATTGATGTCTTTTTCTGTGATTGGATATTTATGTTTTTGTTGGATGAATATATCTTGGGGGATTGACTAGGTAATATTTTTATTGAAGATTTTATATCGGCGGTATTTCATATCAATAAATTTAAATGAACAGATTTGCGCTCTATGACCTCAAACATTCATCAAGCCTGAGCGCCATTTACTTTGGCTGCTTTAAAAGTCAGACAACCATAAACCATTCAATTGACTCATAATGGCGCTTTGATGGTTTCATGAACAGTGACAAATCATTGTGGTGGCACTATTTGTGTTCTATTGTTTCAACTACTATTTGAAAATAATTTTGAAAAATCATTGTCGTCTGACATATCTTGGTCGCAGAGCTGCAATCAATTGGAGTTTTTTATAAATCATTTGGAGAATCAATATTGAATCTGTGTTTTGTCTGAGCTTCTAGAATAAAAATTGAAACATAATTCTGTTGATCATCAAGCCTGGATGTTGATTATTTTATCTTTGTCGGGATTATCACAAAAGGAAAATCAAACATTGGAAACGTCACCTCAATACGTAAAAAGCAAAAAATAGGAACTAGCTATTAGAAGTATCATAATTCGTGTTTTTGTTTTCATTTAATTATGGTTATGGGCTATAAATATTATTTATTCTTTTGCAAAAATTATGCCAATGTTATAGTGGTGAATTTATCAAAAATATTTTTAAAAGCAAGAAAAAACCCTGGAGCGAATCCAGGGCCTTTTATTATTTGTGTTTGTGATGCTTTTTCTTTTTATGTATTAATGATTGGGCTATGCTTATAATTAGTCGCAATCAGATAATTCATATCAATA
>CAJAPL010000195.1 GCA_903943625.1 uncultured bacterium | reverse complement strand
TTAATCACACGAAAGATTGTATCTCTCATTTAGCATTTATTTCCTCAAAAACAATCTTATCTCAAAGCTGGATATCGTCTATGGTTCATTGGATTAGGCTTGTAACATAGATTTTTGGTTCAGGATTTTTTTGTTTTCTAATATCATAGGAGAAAGCATTGTTTCAAGTTTTTTCTGTGATTCGAAATCAATCTTTGTACATGGCAAATATAGCGATGTAAAAATATATAAGTTCTTAAAGCATGGGTTATTCTATCTGTTTAGCGCAAGTTTTTTTGGAATAAATGTATCATATCAATATTAATATAGCGACTAGCCCAAAAGGAGAAATATTTTGATCTATCATATATCATCAAACAATAGGTCATATAATACTTGCGAGGTTCATAACTGCCGTCATATTTCAATTGATTGTTCAGACATCTTTATGTTGTCACAGAACTATATTTTGAAATACTGGACGGAAAAGTCATTGAAATATAGATGATATGGCGACTAAGATTACAATAACCCATATGTTTCAGCTCAAAAAAGCCAACAAATAAGTCAGAGCCATTCATAGAATACTAATACTTACCAATCTCTTACTAGAGAATGTTTTGAGTCGCAATTTAAGGAAAAGCCCCTGATTAATAGCCATTACTAGGCCAAATGATGCTAACACATATCAACTCATTGCTCATGATATACCAAAGCGCTCACTTAGGAATAGCGTGAACGAAGTTTGATAAACCATTATAGCAAGATTTATAATGAAAAAAATAATGTAGTATTTTTTTTCTTCTGATACAAACATTTTTTGAAATATACGGACTATGTTCAATTTTATTTTCTTTGCTTTATCGAGTAGTTTATTTGTTTCCGGAAGTCGCAATAATATAAAAATGATATTTATAAAACAAAGCACCATGCTAAGTAAAAAAGGGGCCTTTATTCACCGCCTCATTAAAAAAGCTCATAATCATGGCCCAACTATAAATGATATTCAAAATATAGCTCAAAATAATCATAGGTTTAGAGTGCGTTCTTTATGGTCCTTGGAGATATCGCTAAATATTGACTGTATCGCTCCTATATTTCATGAAGTGAGTCAGTTCATCACTCTAGACAACATATATACCCAAAAAAATGGAGAGAAATAAACCATAAAATATGATAAAAAACTTCAAATCACCGAGAAAAGTAGAATTGGTTTCCTTCAATACTTATCTGACATGGCTCATAATATCGGAGTGGAAAAAAGTCAGACTAACGCATACACAGTAACTCATATAGAAATCATAAAATAACTGGTATCATAATATTGAACCATATCAGGCAAAACTGGTATAACTATTGTAAATCAGAGTATATCTATAAATAGTGATAAAATCACCGTTAATTTTATTTTTGACATAAGAAACGTTGAAACGTAAAAACGTATAAATGTAAAATATTCTTCGTTATATATTTAAGATTCTGGCCGCAAAACTTATCCTTTACAGGACAAGCACTTTACAGGACAAGCCCTTTACAGGACAAGCGCTGGAATGACAAAATAATAGTTATCGAGTTTTCCGTGAAGGACACTGTTGTTTCACATCTATGTGAGCAAATCAAGGATGTAGAATTGCTTCTTTGATTTTTTCTTTTAATCATTTAATATCCTTATCTGGCAATGAAACGCTAAATTCACATCAAGCAGATTTTAACAATCATATGGGATCAAATGGTCTAGTCTGATTTCAATCTGGAGTAGATTTGGTTTTGATATCTATTGGGGTTGTAGGTGAGGCTTGTCATGTTGTGAGTCAATAATTTTCATTATCACAAGTTATATGTACCAGATTTATATTTCTTCTCGCTGTGTGTAATAAATGTCACAGTCATATGCCGTAAGAATCTCCATCTCAGGCTATTGAGATAACAGTTAAATCTGGATTTGATAATTTTATCCCTGTAGCAAAAGGCAATCCTCTACCATGCAAAGTCTCTGATCAATATCAATCTAAATACTGACTCATCTTACTATTACATCAGATTCATGTAATGAATACTATATTATGTTTGGGAATATTTAATTCTTGGACTGCCTGTTTGATTGCTAGATGAATTAGATAATCTCAACATCCAGGACATCGTTGGAATTTTGTAAGTCATGTTCTCATTTTATTGTATAATGCTATTAAATAGTAAGATTTATTATTATTGCTTTATATCAAATCTCGAATAAAATTTATCTCTAAATTCCCTAGGAACGTTTCATCATAGGCTAGCGTTTCATCATATACATTTGCCCGTTTCTTTATTTCGATATCATGATGGCATTATTAAATCATCAACAAGTCATACTAATATTTCTTTTATTTCTTGTGAGAAGTAAAATTTTTCTTCTTCAGGAAGCTCTCAACTCATATGTACTTTTGTTCAAGTGACTGTTTCATATTTTCCATACTCATCTAGTGGCATCTTTTATCTTTAATTATAAATTATTCAATTCAATAATAATGTTTAATAACTTCGTCTTCTCACCGTATAAGATTTAGATTTAGTGTTTCTTCCGGCGTAAGTCGAATTTTATCTGTGTGTTCTCTACTGTTCAATATAATATTAGGTTCTTCATCAAGGACTAACTTAAATTTATGATATTCATAGTCGAATCAGTCTGGATATCTTAAATAGTGCTTTCATAGATAAATCAGTGCATTTTGTAACCTATCTAAGTCTATTCAAGTTTCTTCTAATAGTTCTCTAGCTGCCGCCATTTTAAAATCTTTGTCTTTATCTGATTCAAACTTACCAGCTGGTCAAGCTCGCGTATTCCCTTGAAACCTTTCAAAATTTCTAAGTAAAGATAATATTTTTCATTTATATTCACAAAACACGCTAACAATATCTGATTTCTTATTAAAATTTTCTGGTTATTCTAAATAGCTATATTTATTCATAATTTTCTATGTTAAATCTTCTTCAAAGATTGGATATAAATCATATTTCCTAATATTT
>CAJAPL010000194.1 GCA_903943625.1 uncultured bacterium | reverse complement strand
TCAGTATCATCATAAACTTCAGTCTGATCTAATGACTTTGTAACATGGATAAATATCTGGATGTTGATTTTGATTCATTATCTTGCCTACATATCTTGGATGAATGCCAAATTTATCAGCAATAGTTTTGTAACTAACTACTTTTCAATGAGGGATGGTTTGTAAGAATTTGTAGATTTGAATATTAAGATCCATAAGTAGTTTCTATATAAACTTATTATCCCGCTAAAGCAGGACTCGCCTTGCCTGGATTTCGGTTGCAAAACTTAGCTCCGGGATGGCTAGTTTAAAAGCCTGATTGAAGTTCTATCATTTTGTAGTAGGTTCATTTTTTATTTAATAATTGTGTGTGTGTTCAGCTTTCTATGATTTTTCATCAAGTCTTGAAAACATAGATGATATCAGCTTGTTTAACTGTCTGTAATCTATGCGCAGCGACGATAACGGTCCTTCATTTAAATAAATTGTTGAATGCTTGGGCAATATCTTCCTCAGAAAAACTATCAAGTGAACTAGTCGGCTCATCGAGAAAAATTATTTTGGGGTCCTTTAGAAAAAGTTTTGCTATCGCTAATCTCTGCTTTTGACCTCAGCTTAGTCTGACTCACTTTTCTCATATCTGAGTTTCTAGTCAATCTCTGAAACCATAAATAAACTCACATTTGGCTGATTTGATAGCACTATCTATCTGCTTTTTTGTGGGCTTTTCTTTTGTGCCATAGAGGAGATTATCCATTATACTTCAGTCGAATACATTTGGATCCTGAGTAAGGTATCAGATATTTTTGTAATAACTCTTGAGAGCCGTTTCTGATAATTTTTGTCAATCTATGGAGATGTATCATAAGTCTGGATGTATGTATCATAAAAGCAGTTTGATCAATGTGGTCTTCCCAGAACCACTCTCCCCTACAAATGCAGTTTTTTTTCATCATTGAAGGTCTAAATTGAATTTTGAAAAAATATTTTTATCTCAATAACTTAAACTTACATTATTAACTGAAATATTTCAGTTGCTGAATTTAAATGTGTTTCATTGCTCGTATCATCTGAGTGGGGGCATATCGTCAAATGTGTCTCGTAACTTATGTACAAAAGAAATTTGTTCAAAATAAGACAGAGTCATATCATTGGTTTCAAAAATAATACTTGTCATTTGGTTGGTTAACATCCATATAAGAGTGAATTGAGCAAGATTTGCATTTCACTGAAATATTTGATAACCATATCGAGCGACTAGTCATACTTTTAGAAAGTCTAGGAGAGCTCTAGGGATATCGCTAGCTAGTATAAATCATTTACTTTCTCTTATATCTCGTCATATAAGATCTAAGAAAGATTTTGATATAACTTTGATCTCTTTTACAATCTTATTGTTCTGTAATATTTCAAACTTTGACATAATCAGTCTCACTATTGTCCTATCTGCTCGTATAAATATTTCTCTCCTTCAATCTCTGATGTGTTTCATGCGCTTATTGCCAAACCGTGCGATAACCATCATGATGATAAAAACAGCAAGTATTAGTAAGAATATAATTCATCAAAAATTAAAAATAATAATAGTAAACACAGTAACTATGGTAATAAAAACCCTAAGTAATCAATTTGAAAAAATTTCCATCACTATTCTCTGCCAATTGTCACATCATTTTGAAATAATACTATTGGATTTTCATGTTCATAGTCATTCTGTTTTGTTGTTGTCTGATTTTAAATATTTTGATAGGTATTCTTCATAGAGAGTTTTTTGGAAAAGTCTGACTGTTACTTTTCTGGATGTCCTGATAGCATAATTTAAGGCATAGTTTAAAATCGTTAATCATAGAAGAAGTAGGACATATGTTTTGAAATATGAAAAATCTTCTAACTCAATTCATTTGATGGCCTTGCTTACAAACAGAGCGTACATTGGCCACACCACTCACCAATATATGGAACTAGCTGTATACCATATGTATTGTGACTTAAAATGTTTTATTGGAGTCAATAGCCTTTTGAGTGTTTTCATTATTTATTTATTCATTAAATCATTTTTCTTTTATTTCATCAGCTATCTGAGCGAGTCATTGTTTTTTTAATTCTCATTTATCCAACACATAAACTCGATCAACTGGTAAATAATCTAATATCGTAAAATAGTGGGTAATGATAATGAAACAATTGTCTGGAGAGTTTAATCATTTAATCATTTCTGCAACTTGACGAAAGGCATCTACATCTAGTCATGAATCTATTTCGTCCAAGAAAATATATTTGGGTTTAAGAAGTTTTAGTTGTAGTATCTCTAGTTTTCTCCTTTCTCAACCACTAAATCAAACATTTAAATCTCTTCGTAAAAATTCCCTATCAATACTCAACTCTTCTATCAATGGTTCAATAATTTTCTTGAATTGGATAAAAGAAGTCTGAGAATCGTTTTGGGCATCATATATGGATCTCAGAAATTCAAAAACCTTTACTCATTTGATTTCGGGGATATGCTGAAAAGCCAGGAAAATACCTAATTTAGCTCTCTCATCTGGTTTTAAACTTAAGATATCTTTTTTTTCTACTTGCAGCTCTCAGCTTTCTATTTTATATTTTGGATGTCACATGATTGTCATTGCAAGCGAGGATTTTCAAGATCAGTTTTTGCCTAGGATGCAGTAGTTTTTTCAGAGTTCAAAGTCTAAACTTATATTCTTTAGTATTTCTTTGCCCTCTATCTTTACTGATAAATTTTTTATATTTAACATAAATTATAAGTCATAAAGTGTAAATCGGTCTGTTATAATAATATTTAAAATAAAAAAAGCAAATCGAAAATCACTTGAATACTGTTAAACTTTTTTTTGTTTGCATTAGAAGATTGGAAGATTAATAACTCGGATACTTTAGTATAAAACCACTGCCGATGATAATAAATGTTTCTGTAACTCCATGATCAAAACAAGAAAAAATAGAGATACAAAAAGATTTGATGTGAAATGAAATCTATAAAATATGGTTAAAAGCCAAACCAATAGATGGGGAAGCTAACAAAGATTTAATCAAAATTTTATCTGATTATTTTAAAGTAGCAAAAAAAGATGTTGTTATTTTAAAGTGATGAAACTGAAGGTTAAAAATTATTGAAATAATACCGAATCGCTTTTGAAAACTGTAATCACTTCATCCGCCTTGACGGATTTGTGCTAACAGATTATCAAGTCCTCGGTATAACTCAATCATCCAAAAAAACTTCGTTTCACTGGTTTTTTTGGCGGTTGAGTATAAAAACTAAATTGATTTTTGTAGCATTTCTATCATCATATCACTATGTCTTCATTTGAGTTCGTGTACTTGCATTTTTTTATTTTCCATGAATTTATTTATATCAAATCAATATTCTTCCAACATAAGCGATGTATGATCTACTCATATGTAGTGAGGTAAAATCACATAATCTGCTCATAATTCATATAATTTGATAGACTCTTCTACATGATTGGAAACCAAAACTATGATTACATGCCTATGTACGTATTTGATTGTCTTGAGCAATATTACATTTTCTTCGAAGCTTCTTACAGTACTTATTATCATCTTTGTTTCTTTGAGGTTCAACTCTTGTAAGAAATCGATATCTCAAACATCTCAATATATACAAGGGATCTTGTGTTTTTGTAAGTATGATATTATTCATGGCTTTTCATCGATAACCAGTATTCTTTCATGCTTTTTAGCCAATACGTCGTATAGATTACCACCAAATCTTCAGTATCAAAACAAGATGACATCATAATCTTCTTTATTTATTTTTTTATATTCTTTATTCCAGCTTCATGGAATGTATTTTAATAACTTTCACTTACAACATTTGTACATCTTCTCTCAATAATCTATGAAGTAACTGGATCAAGCTATACTGATGAATCAAACTATCGTAATTATAGAGATCAAATTTGTGTCTTTCAAGGCTCACGAAGCAAGTCACATAGTTATAAATAGGAATGAGAACTCGCTTATTTGCCCCAATGATCATCAGGTCAAGAAACTATTTTTTTTGGTATGTCCCATCAATCATAAAATTGCCATCGTTATAATAGGTTTGATAATAAGAGCAAATATAGTCAATACTATTGCCGGCAAGATAACTTTTGAGATATTTCAAAAATCTATCTGAGATCACAATAATACAAAAAATATTACTATAAAAAAATCTCTTAATGATCTGATCTTGCTTATAATCTCGAATCTATAAGTGGATGTTGCTAGTGTGATTCATGCTATTAGGGTTCCTATTTCTATACTAAATCAGAGGATATGGAATACTGTTCATAAAATGAAGCATCGTCAGATTGCAAAAAGGAAGAGATATTCTTGAGATTCTGCTATTTTTGAAGTTATCCTAGGGATAATGTATTTACTTATCAAGAAGAGACTTCATCATAGAAGCACCAATTTTAGAATTAATCATCATATTAGTATCCCTATATTTCAGGCTCATTTAATTGAAACTATTCACAAGAGGATTAGCATTACCAAAAGGTCCTGTATTATAAGTATTCATATTGATAACCTTCCAAATGTACTTTCGTTTTCTCACTTATCTGTCAATAATTTCATAACAACGATAGTGCTACTAAATGACAATCCGACTCATAAATAAACTGATGTGGTAATGTCAAATCATAGTAAATACGATATTCAGAATCATATAATAGAAGTTATAAGTACTTGTAAAAATCAGGCGATGACAGATGTTTTTCATAGATCCTTTATTAGTAATGGATTTAATTCAATTCAGACCATAAATAGTAGCAGGCTAACTCATATGGTTGCAAAGTTTTGAAATTCAGCGTTATTATTTAATAAATTTGGCAAAAATATGCTGATGACAGTACCAGCAATAATATATCAGATAATCATGGGCTGTTTAAGCAGTTTCATAATCCATAGTGCGATTAACACCACTCAAATGATAATACTCAAGCCCGTAAAGATTTCTTGTCCCATGAGTGTTACTAAATGTAAAAGCGCTAAATCCCGCCTATGCGGGACAGATCGATAAGTGTTTTTACCTATCAATTCTACTGAAAACTGGCAAATTTGTCAAATATTGGGAAATTTTTCATGGATTTACAATTCTGTAGCCTTATATGTATAGATATATTAAACTTGTTTTTTTTTGTTAAATAAATATAGACAATAAAAGTCTGATATATTTTATATATACTGCGATGCAGTACGAGAAAATACAATTTATGTGAGGCTTTATATATTTATGTAAGATTTTAAATGTGCGTGGTCTTTTTCGTGATTTAATATATCAATGGGGGAAATATGAATTTGGAAAAACTATTTTGAAGTAGAACAAAGGTCGATATATTGAAATATCTTCTTTTTAGGAGACAATGAATATCTATGAGAGCCCTGGAAACTGAGCTTGAACGGACATTCCCGGCTATTAAGAAACAGATAGATTCGCTCAATGAAGCGAAAGTGATTGATGTAAATAAGGAATGACAATGACGAAGTATTTCAATCAAAGAAGCTTTCCACGATAATATAAAAAATATTTTTTTTTGTGGTCTGAAACAAGAGATTATAGAGCTTTTTGATAGTTACGAAATTATGATAAGCAGATATTATTTTTGAAAAAGATTTGGCGTGAATCTCGAGATGGATTTGGTTGTGATCTATAAAAACATGGAGAAACCTCAAATAGATAAGGTAAAAGACTCTATAAATGAGATATTTAGAACTTACTTTATTGAAACGGTATCTGTCGTTTTTATGTCCTCTGAAGAGCGAGATAAACGTTATAGATTAGCAGATAGATTTGTCCTACAGATACTTAGGTGCTACCCTATTAGTTCTTAGTCTTTAGTCTTTAGTTTTTAAATTAGATGAAAGAGTTTGTGGTTGATCATGAAGTAGTAATAGAACATACGCTTTCTTACTTTTTTGGAGCAAAAAACATCATAAAAGACACTCCTAGGATTTTTGATGTAGCCTTTTTGCCAGCAGGATACCACTTCTACACCGGAGTATTGCAATCTGCGTCATATCTATGCTTAAAAAATAAAGATAAAATAATCCTTGTGTTTGAGTGAAAAGATGACAATAAAGTAATGATTTACAACAAATCCATATGACCATTTTTGGGCAAAATATGGGATTTTGATAAAAAACTGAAATCATTAGAAAAGAAATTTGATTTTGTCGAGATGGCTGAATATGGTATAGATAACATAAACTATCAACTAAATTATGTAAGAATATTGTTTGATACAAAAACAATAATACCAATCTTTATATGATCAAAAGTTAATAAAAAAGATTTCGTAAAATTGATATGAGAGTTTGATATAAAGTCAGATTTTAATTTGGTTTTTATATCTGACATTAAACTCACAAAAAATAATGATAAGGTTTTGATAAAAGATAAGAAGAAGTGAATTGAGAAACTAAATTCCCGTTTTGTGGCTGATAATGCTGTATTTAATATGTTCTCTTCCTATGTAAAGATGATATGAATGAATGTAAAGATACTAGCGCAGACCGACTCTTATCAGGTTTCTGGAGATCATAAAGATTTGGCGGTATATCTATCAGCCGTAGCTAAATAGATTATACACGATGGTATAATCCAATCATCAAAAAAACCCACGTTTTACTTGTTTTTTTTGCGGGTGAATATATACACAATTCCCCTTGAAAATAGGCACCGGATTTGTAAAAGTAATGGACTTTATTTGTGTAATTTTTTTTATTATGATGAAATTTATTTATGACAGCTTGGAAACTGTTAAAAAGTTGAAGCGTCCAGATAAAAAACAATATATCACTTTGACTATTGCTATTTTCTGATTGGTAATAATTGCTTGAGCTTATTTTATTTTAACCGACACTGTTTTTTCATCTATATATAAACTTTTTTATAGTAGCATGTCATAGTCTTTATTAAGTAAAATCTTCTTATGCAAAAAGATATAAATACCGTCGAAATCAAAAAACAAATAGAAGACAATTCTTTTAAACGATATGTTTTGAGTGTTGTTTCCTGACAAGAATCCTTAGTCATAGAAAACTTAAGAGAAAGGGTAAATAAGCAATGATTAGTTGAAGATGTATTGGATTACATATGCCCAATGATTAATGAGACATCTATGAAAAAGTGAGAAAAGGTCATAAAGCAAAAAAAGCTATACCCATGATATGTATTCATCAAATCCAAAATGAATGATAAAATATGGTACATAGTCAGGAATACTCCTTGAGTAAGATTGATTGTAGGAGCAGAAACTCGTCCAGTACCACTAACAGATCAAGAATATACATCTATGATGGAACAGATATTGAAATCTCAAGAAAGATCTGAGCTTATCATACCATATAAAAAAGGTGATGTGGTATTGTTAAAAACATGAGATTTTAAATGAATGAAATGAATTATAAGAGATGTTGATTCGGAAAAATGAACTGTGATTGTGAACATAGAAATGCTTTGAAGATTGACCCCAGTGGTTGTTGATGTTGATAAAATAGAGTTGTTGAATTAGTACGATTTTATCCAAACGAGATAATATGCATCAGCTAGAAAGAAGAATATTAAGATTATCAACGATTGTTTTGTTTCTATCTCTTTTGGTCGTATACGCACTGTTCTATCAAGTGAAGTGAATAAAACTGATGAACAAATCCTGAATAGATGATTCTGATAATTCAACAAAGATTTATGTGAAAAATGGTAATGAAAAACAACTAATATGATCCTTGGGATTTAGTAAAATAAACGAAGATGGATCTGGGGGGATTAAATACAATATCGTTACGGGGAATACTACTTCTTGAAATATCAAACAGATTACCTGAGGTGTCTTAAATAAAACTGGTGATGAAAAACTATCTAGTGAAATCAAATATCTATCTTGAACCAATCTATTTTATGGGATATTGGAGTCTATAGAGAAATTATGAATCGCATATAAATATGTATTGGAAGATAAAAATTGAATTTATTATATTTATCTGTGAGACTTTAAGTACGATGTCATAAGTATCGCAAGAAAACTATGATGAAATGTATACACGATTAACACAGAACAAGAGATACTAAAGAATAAGTTATTTGGAGATAAGGTGATGTTTATAAATCTACCAGAATATAAAAATAAAATAGTGTTAATGTTGGTTTATATAGATAAGGATGCCTGGTTACTACAGGTTGATTATAAATTATATTATAAGGTTAAGACCTATTTACAAAGTTTATTTATTGATTAATATATTACGAAAATGGCTTGAAAAATTATGAATGTATTGAATTTGGAGATACCTGCAGGGAAAGCTCAACCCGCTCCTCCACTTTGACCTATGCTTTGAGCAAACTGAGTTAATATCTGACAATTTATAAAAGAGTTTAATGAAAAAACAGCAGATTATATGAAACAGTTTGGTGGTTTTGATGTTAAAGTAAAAGTAAAAGTAACTGTCTATGCAGATAGGACTTTCACTTTGGATATATGATCTCCAGTGACATCCAATCTTATTTTGTGGAAAATAGCTCAAAAAGCTTGATCATGAGAACCAAATAAAACGAAGATATGAAAACTTAGTAAAAAAGATTTGGAAGAAATTGTAGAAATGAAAAAAGATGATATGAATGCAAATGATGTAGCATGAGCTATCAAAATTATTTCTGGAACTGCAAAAAATATGTGAGTGGAAATAGAATAAAAAAAATCAATAACTAGTTGTTAATGTGGGAGAACCTTATGTTCGTGGACCACTTTTATATATTATATTATTTAAAAATGAATCATTGAAAAAAGTATGAAGAGTCAAGAAAACATGTAGACTCAATGAAACTTTATCCTGTGCAGGAAGCAGTAGAACTATTAAAAAAAGTCAACATTACAAAATTTGATCCGAGTGTGGAAATCGCTATTAAAACAAATGCTAATCCAAAGTACAATGATCAGATAATCAGAGCTACAACTATTTTGCCACATGGTACTTGAAAAACCAAGAGAGTGGCTGTTTTTGTTTCAGATGATAAATTGGATGAAGCAAAAAAATCATGAGCCGATGTAGTATGACACGAAACATTACTTAACGATATCAAGAATAATAAGTTTGATTTTGATATACTAGTTACTACCCCCGATAGCATCAGAGATCTTGTTGTCGTTGCTAAACAACTTGGGCCAAAATGACTAATGCCCAGTCCCAAAGCTGGCACTGTAACGCCAAACATAGCTCAGACCGTACAGGAAATTAAGAAATGAAAAATAGAATTTAGGCTCGATAAAACATGAAACATACACGCAGGTATTGGTAAACTATCTTTTGATAGTATAAAGATAGAAGAGAATATAACTTCTTTTATAAAAGCTGTAGAAGATAATAAACCAGCTTGAGTAAAATGAAAATTGATAAAAAAGATTGTACTATCTACTAGTATGAGTCCTTGAGTACAAATTATATGTTAGTTTAATAAAATATTATTACAAAAAAAGACCCTTGGATTGGCGTCTTTTTTTGATATGTTTGTTTTTAATGTAATCTTTCATTGAGAGTTTTTATAAGTAGCGATGAGCTGTAGAATGATACTCAAACTGCAATAGCTATTTCTATTATCAAAACTATGATTATTGTAAATATATTGCTAGCCACGTAAGCAGCTAGGCTAAATTCAAATAATTTATTGAGATAAAATCAAGTTACATATACACTGATTCATAATAGGACGATATTGACTAAGAATGCCATGCCGATTACTACCAATAATACCCACAAAAAACTTTCCTTTATCTGATTTGTTGTCGCTCATAGTATTTTCTTTATTGATAAGTCTGTATGGAAAGTGTTGAATATGCTATTTACTAGGAACAATAAGAAGGCCAGTATAATCAATCATAGCACTACTATCAAAACATAGGATAATATTCTTATAAAATTTGTAATATTTATTATGTTTAGGATCCTGTTTTCCTGCTGTTTTAACGTACTTCACTGATCTATATCTTTTATGTTTAATATTATTTCTTTGTATTTTAGTATGGATGTTTTAAGCGATTCATATTGATTGTCGTTCTGAAACATAACATATAATGTTGCTGGTAATGGGTTTTTTATGTCAAACTTTTTTAGATTAGTTATCAGCTCTGGGACTCTTTTTTCAAGAAATTTGAAGGCGTCTTCTTTGGATGAAAATACGACGCTAAGACCTTGTTTTTCCAAATCTTCTTTTAATGTGATTATTTTTTTGTAGGTAGCATTTTCTTCTCAGGGGATATCTCTTATATAAAAATATATACCTAGTTTATCCTTTAATGTGTCTGATAAATTGGAAGTATATATAGATGCTCATAAAAAGATATTCAGTAAAAACAAAAGGAATCAAATCAAAAATCAAACTCCAAATAATTCTTTTCAATAAATCTTGAATATAGAATTTACTTCGTGTTTTGTGAGTTTGGACATGTGTTTCATTGTCATAATTTTGTTTATTATTTAAATTGATCCTTTGTTATATTAAAAATTGTTTGTGTCTTTACAAATCTTTCTAATAGTGAAACTTTCTTATCATAGTAAGAAATTTCTTTGTCTATTGTCTGCAATTTTTCATGATTCCTGTGATAATAATCTATCATGCTTTTTGCCTTTGCATATTTATGTTCCAATATATATAGCTCAATCAGATTATAAATTACCTCAGCATCTTTATTGTTTAGGCTGAAAGAATCTTTTAGTAGGCCTAATCACTTCTCTCTATTGCCATACCGATATTCGCATAAACCATAACATCTCATAATCTCATGATTCTCTGCATGTGTAAGTTCCAGGGCTTTTTGTAGATATTTTTTAGCTTCTAATCGATGATTTTTTTCCATTTCAAGGATTCATTTGATATATAATCCCAATGGGTCTTCGTTTTTTCTCTTTGCGTTTAAAAAATCTATCGCCTTACCAGCCTTGGATATTTCTCCTCTTCTATATTGTATATCTGCTACTTGTAGCAATGCTTCTTCATTACTGGGATCCTTGAATAGGATACTGTTAATTTTCTTGATTGCATCATCAAACTTTCATAAATCCTTAAGCTGTTCTATTTCATCTACCAAGGATTGAGGGACATAATTCATAAATCAATATTATCTTATAAAATCTGTTAGTTTAATAATATTCAAAAAAAACTATTGTTTCAACTTTTGGGCCAATAGATGAGAAAGTTATCTTTACATTAATCTATTTTAATAAGAAATATATGTTTATTGGCTATTTTCCCCTAAAAACGCATCTATATCAAGTTTTTTTGATCATCTCTGTATGTTTAGGACAATCTTATCTCAAAATTTATATCAATATAGCTGATATAAAAAAGGAGTATCGTTATTGATTTCATTCCCATTTATTCATGTAATGATATCTCAAACCTTTATTCATTGCCTAGCGGCCTCTGAATCATTCATTACTTCTGTTATGGAAATTCAGTTATTTGTATATGCATTTAGTTGTTCCTTGTTTATAGCATTGATTTCTATGAAATTGAATCAAAATGAAGGATAAGATATTTTTCAGTTCTTTTGTATGCTAGTGAACATCCAGTTTATAAATTCCTTTGTTATAGGCAACACATATGATATTTGCTGCTCTAGATTATTGGTGGCTGTACAAATTCCCACGATTTCTCAGTTTGTGTTTATTAAGGGACCTCAGCTATTTCATGGATATAATGCAGCATCAGTTTGGTACAATCAGATGATGTTTTTACTTCATCATATTTTCTTATTTTTGGCACTTATTATTCACATTGTAACTGTGTTGATATTTTCTGGAGATGTGTTTCATATAGCAAATACCCACTGCCCTACTTGTATATTCGTTTTTGATGATATAATACTAGCAGGGACCATATCTTTGGCATTGTTTCAATCCTGATTTCTTATTTTTATGATAGCGAAATCACTATTGCTGTCTAACCATATCTTGTCCAACTTATAAACATTTCACCAAAAATCTATAATTTTATACTCCATATTTGGCTGGATAACTACATGTTTGTTGGTGATTATAAATCAATCGTCACTAATCACTATTCAGTTTCCTCATCATATCTCTACTTTCTGATTCTGTACAATCCCACTGTTTAATAAAATTCATGAATTATTTAGATATCCCCCTATTGTTTGAACACCGACAATATGCACGATAGATTGTTTAATGTTTTGGATATTGCTTGTTATTTTTTTTTCAAGATTTCACAAATCTGATTGGTTATCCACCCCTGGGAGTCCTATTATGTTATTTGATTGGATGGATTGCATTATATCTTTCTTGAAGTTTATCAATCTCAAATCGAAAACGACATAGGCCAATATGAATCAAATAATCATAAATAAAAGTCAGCTTAATGAAAAAGTTATTATTTTTTTTTGTGACATGAAAGATCTCAAAAGTAAAATATTTGGATATGCGTGTATTTTTTTATTCGGTTTCGTTTACTTCTTTGTCATCATGTTCTATTTCAGCCTCTCAATCTAGCTCTTCTATAAGAGATTGCTGTTTATTTAATCTTTCTTCTTCCTTCTGCACTCTTTTTCTATCTTCTTTGTATTTCATATTTTCATCTTTCTCTTCCCAAGGCCTGTAGATAATGTCTATTTCTTTATCTACCATTTTATGCAATGGTGTCTCTGGTTCATCAAGACGAATATCGTTTGAATGCAATGTTTTAATTTCTCAATCTGGATATCTTATTCTAATAGCTCATTCTATAATACTGATTCCTCATTCTAGTTTTGAATTACCGGTCATTACTATCATTCATTTTCTAGCTCTTTTCCATATTCTAAGATCTTCCAAATTTAATAATTTTCAATCTTTCTTGGAATGGATCAGAATAAATGGCTCACCTTTATGCAAGAACATGTTTGCCACTTTATCTCATTCTTGTAGTTCAATAGCTTTTACTCATCATGCTGTTTTTCACATAGGCCTAATATCATCGCTTTTGAATATATTCATCCATCACTGTTGAGATAATATACATATGTTGTTTCATGGGTTAACTGCTTCTACAGCTAGTATTTTTTCTTTATCCGCAAGATTCATAATCTTTGTAGGAAATTTTTTGAATGAAAGCACTAATTCTTTTTTAATTTTTTTGATGCTATTTAAATTTGTAAATAATACCAAATTTTCGTAGTCATAATGTAGTGTTTTGGCAAATACTATTTTTCATTTTAGTCAAAAATGTTGATTTATATTCAACGATGGTTTAGCCATTGTGAATTGTCATAAATCTTTTAATCTTTGAACCACAAGTTCTCAAATGTCTGTAATTACTATAAGCTTGTCTTGATTGTGAGTATAGATTAGTTCTAGTGTTTCGTCTGGTGTTGCTAATATCCTAGATTGATACAAAACTCTTATTGAATAGTCGTTTCATATCCAAACTATTGCGTCTTCTTTTACTCTATCTGCAGCATCTTTGAATGCTTTTAAGCTACCAGCTATGTTGTAAACACTAAGATCATTTGAAACCTCAGTTTTTCTAGGATCTCCATATTTCTTTTTCATATATTTAAATTCGTCTTCAACGACTCAGTCTAGTTTTACTGCATCATTTATAATTCCCTCTAGGTATTCTATAAGCTTCTTCTTCTCTTCTATTTCTTCAACTATTTTTTGTATCTCTAGTCCTACAAGCGATTGTAACCTCATAAGCAAAATATACTCAGCTTGTGCTTGAGAGAACTCAAACTTATCTATCAGATTTTGCTTGGCGTCTGCCTTTGTTTGAGATTTCTTAATTGTATCTATTACTTCATCGATTATATCTATAGCTTTTTTGAGTCATTCTAAGATATGCAATCTATCTTTTGCCTTATTCAACTGAAATACTGATCTACGATAAATAACCTGTCTTCTAAATACCACATACTCCATAAGCAAATCTTTGATATTCAATAATCTTGGTTGTATTCAGCTTTCTACAAGAGTAACATTATTTAGGTTGAAATTACACTGTAGATCTGTGGATTTGTATAGTTGTACCAAGATACCATCAGCATCGATTCATTTTCTAAGATAGATAGCTATTCTAATCTTGTTTTTGTTACTTTCATCTCTGATATCTACTATTCAGTCAATTTTTTTATCTACCACCAATTCTCATATTTTTGCAACCAATCAAGATTTATTAACCAAGTAAGGTATTTCTTCTATTACTATTATCTGTCATCAATGACTATCTTCTACATGTGTTTTTCAACGCATAACTATTCATCATTTTCATCTTTTATAAACTTCCTTGATATTATTGGAGTCATAAATAGTTCATCAAGTAGGGAAATCAGGTCATTGTATAATTTCCATTATTTCGTCGATACTAATCTCAGTTAAGCTTCAGTCTTTTTTGGGTTTTCATTCTTTTTTTAATAAAAGTAGAGCCGCATCCAAAACTTCATTTAAATTGTGTGGAGCCATATTGGTCGCCATACCGACAGCGATTCACATCGTCCCATTACAAAGGTGATTGGGGAATTTGGTAGGTAATGTACGAGGTTCTTTGAGAGATCAATCAAAATTTTCTGCTCGATCTATTGTGTCCTGTTCTATATCAGATAGCATTTCTTCTGCTATTTCTGTCAATCTAGCTTCTGTATACCTCATCGCAGCTGCCGAATCTCAATCTATAGATCAAAAGTTTCCCTGTCAATCTACCAATGGATATCTAAGCGACCATGGTTGGGCGATACGCACCATTGCTTCATAAATACTACTATCTCAGTGAGGATGATATTTTCACATTACCTCTCAAACTATTCTAGCTGATTTTTTATGCTTCTGATTATGAAAATTATTCATTTGGTACATAGCAAAAAGTATCCTTCTGAGAACTGGTTTAAATCAATCTCTCGTATCTGGCAATGCACGAGCAACGATTACTGACATTGCATAATCGATATAGGATTGGGTTATTTCCTTCTCTATCGGATGTAGGTTGATTGTTCATGAGAACAAACTCTTATCTTTTTCTGGCATCAAAACGGATAATAGATTAAATCAAAAAAAACGTTAGTCTTGCGACTATGATGAATATATAAAATTTGGGTCTAAATGCAATATAAACATTGATTGTCAGGCCTGAACGTACTTTTTTATACAATCCCAGGCACGGGAAAGCTTTTACAAAATTCTTTTACTTGTGAGCTGATTTTTTCTAATTTTAAATTCATGGACTCTTCGTTTCACTCAGAATGACATTTAATGGCTTGATCTATAAATTGCACTATTTGTTTAGTATCAGATTCTTTTACTCATCTAGTAGTCATAGCTTGCATTCAAATTCTGAGTCATGAAGGTTTAAATGGTGGGTTGGGATCGTCGGGGATGGTAGATTTGGAAGTTGAAATTCAGATTCTATCTAGTATCTCTTCTGCTATTCTTCAGTCTAGTCCAGTTCAAGAAAAATCTATTACTACCATATGGTTATCTGTCCCATTAGTCACTAGTTTGTAGTCTTTAGCCTTTAGTTCTTCGGCTAAAACTTGAGCGTTTGAAAGGGTTTGTTTTGCATAAGCTTTAAATTCATTTGTTGATGCTTCTTGTAGCGCAACAGCTATTGCGCAGATTGTATTCATATGGGGGCCTCCTTGCATACCTGGGAATACTGCCCTATCGATTCTAGTCGGGATATTTTCTATTGTATCTTCTGGCTTTTTGAGTGGATTAGAAACATTTCATTTACTGAGTATCAATGCTCATCTAGGTCATCTAAGTGATTTGTGAGTAGTAGTCATCATAACTTGGAACCCGTAGTCAAAAGGATTGTTTAGCTCTCATGCGGCTATAAATCATCATATATGAGCAATATCAGCGAAACAAATTGCTCAGACGTCATTTGCAATCTCTGCAAATTTCGCATAATCGAGCTCTCTAGGATATGCAGAAAATCAGGCAAGAATAACCTTGGGTTTGTATTCCTTTGCTAAACTGCGAATTTGGTCGAAATCGATTGATCAATCAGATTTGGTTTTGTATCTTTGAAAATTAAATATTTTAGAAAAAAATGTAACTGGTGCTCAATGAGTAAGATGTCATCAGTGTGATAAATCCATTCACAAAATGGTATCTCAAGGATTCATCAAAGCTGAATATATACATAGGTTTGCCGCCGCCCCACTTAGAGCTTGGACATTTGCATGGTCAGATTTAAATAATAATTTTGCTCTATCTATTGCCAATTGCTCTATTATGTCCGTATTTTCTTGTCATCCATAATATCTTTTACCAGGGAATCATTCGCTGTATTTATTTGCAAAATGAGAAGATTGCGCTTCTAGTACCGCTGGAGACTGGTAGTTTTCGCTCGCGATAAGTTCCATTCATTGGGATTGTCTTTTCTGTTCGGCTAGGATTGCCGAATATATTTGTGGATCTATGTCGGAGATATGATTCATTGTGATGATTTTTAGGTTCTAAATTTGAGAATTTTATATTTATTTTTGGCAAGCTATCAAGCAGAGATAAATTTGACTTTATGCTTATTATATTTATAATA
>CAJAPL010000193.1 GCA_903943625.1 uncultured bacterium | reverse complement strand
CTAAATCTATACCATATTTTATTGCAAAATTTTCTGTTTGGAAGATTTTTAAATATTCAGTCATTTTGTTAAGTCAAAAAATTTGAGAAGGGTCATATAATTTACAATTATATCCTTCTAAATATTCCCAGAAATTTGCAATATAGGAAAGATCAAACAGTATATAGTCAGCTTCATGATCTGAGTGAGAAGCTGCGTGTCTTCACATGTCTTGTAAAGATCAACCCCTTCGACCTCAAAGATTGTGATTCTTCTCAATATATGTTATTATAAAAGAAGTTTTTTCTTTTAATAAAAGTTTTGCTTTCCCTATTATTTCTTTATAATTTTCAGCATGAATAGACGTGCGATATGCGGAATCAATTGTGCCTATAATATTATTTAATGTTTCTCTCTCTTTATTTTCTGCCAATTGATCTATTTGTTCACCCTTACGGCTTTTAACAACTTTTTTAATATCATTGTGAATTAGCCGATCAGAGTCACCATATTGCTCATCATCCCAACGTACTTTATATTCTTTACTTGTTAAAGCATGTCCTACAACCAATGGAGGACGTGTTTCTATTACCCTTCACTCTATACCTTTTTGTGGTCAAAAATTGAGCTTTACTTTTGAACCTACTGATATTTCTTGATCTTTTTCATCGAAAAAATTAAGGACTTTTTTAACATGCAGCTGTCCTTTTCTTATAGTTTTTAGCAATCCTCTGAATTCAGGATTGGTATTGAAGTAATCTGCAGCTCCATTTTTAAGTTCATCATGTTTCTGATACATAAAATCATTAAAACGATCCTTAAGCTCTGGATTATTTTCCAGATTTCTTTGATCTCCGAGATTTATTGACTTCATATGGATAGATAATTACAAGGTAAAGATTTAATCCTATTACTCATAATATAATCATTTGCTGTTATATGTCAATACATATTCTTATTTTCTATAATTTACTAAATCATACTCAGTCTAACATCAAAAGACATTTTTATTTCTTTCAGAAATTCTATTATCGTGTTGTAACTAACTATCCCATTTTCCAAAAATCAAAAAACCACAACAAAGCGCCATGGTTTTTTTTATTTTTATTTAAAATATATTAATTCTTATTCCGCTGTTCAAATTTAAGTCATATACCAGCGAATATTATAGCAATACAGACACCCAAAGTCCAAATAATACTACTTGCATATACAGGATCCACATCTACCCTTTTGATGATAATACCTATAAAAGCTCGCACAACAACCAAAGCGAAGATAATATTATTTTTTTTTCGCAAAGCCATCAAAGCAAGTAAGGCAGCTACAACAATCACCACAAGTGTCCAAAAAACATCAGACATTCATCGCATATTCCATCATATATTTATTAAGTAAGTACTAATATTTGCTATAGTAGCGACTGATATCCACCCAAGATATAAACTAAATGGGATCTGGACCAACAATTTGTCTAACCATGTTCACAATTTCTTTCACATTTGAACCTTATTACTAATCACAATCAAAATAATCAAAAATGCTAACATAATAAGTACAGACAATCGAACTAATCTATAATGCCATGCAAAAATCCATCATATATTTGTCAAACAAGATAACAAAAACCAGATTCAGATTTTCTGTGTTATTAATACACTTTTTTTCTTATACAAATCTACAATCTGTCGGACTACAAACCCAAGAACAGCCAAATAAATCAATCCCCATATAGAGAAAGTTAGCCCCGCTGGAGTAAAAAGATTTGGATAAAGATCAGATAATTGACCGGTAGTAAGACCTCATATAGGCAAACTAGTAGCTAAATAATTAACAACTATCACAGCTATAAAAGCCAAAACATTAGCTATAGCTAGAAACTCTAATCGTGATTTTTTTTTAGGTTTATTGATAACCTTCACAACCGGGTATGTTTTCGCTACATTTTTTTTTGCAGGAATTTTTTTGTTAACAACTTTTTTCATTAAAAGAAATTAAAATATAAAAAGACAGTATTCGCATGCCAATATAAATATTTCTCAATTAATATCTACAAGCAATTATTTGAAGTCTATTTTTTATATTTTTCTATAATTGCTTCAGCAACAATTAAACCATCAATAGCAGAAGACGCGATACCACCAGCATATCATGATCATTCTCAAGCTGGATAGATACCACGGATATTTGATTGTTTAGTCTCATCACGGAGCAAACGCACGACTGACGAGCTTCTAGATTCGATTCAGACAAGGATAGCATCTGGATGCGCGAATCATTTGATCTTTTTATCCAATAATGGGATAGCTTCTCTAATAGCAGAAATAATATATGGAGGCAAACAATCATCAAGAGAAGTTAAGGTAATTGCAGGTCTATATGTCGTAGACATAGATCAGAGTTTTGTTGATGGTTTTTTCTGTAGAAAATCTCCTACAAGTTGGGCAGGTGCATGATAATTACTTCCTCAAGCAACAAAAGCTTTTTCTTCTCGTCTTCTTTGAAACTCAATTCACGCAAGCGGATGATCCGATCCAAAGTCACTTGGATTAACCCCCACAAGCAAGGCACTATTTGACATAGGGCTATCTTGATTATATTCACTCATACCATTGACTGCTAATCTTCATTGCTCTGAACTTGCGGCCATAATATATCATCAAGGACACATACAGAAAGTATATACACTACGATTGTTCTCATTGTGATTTACCAATCTATAACTAGCAGTGGGTAATTTGGGATTCACACAGACATCACCAAACTGAGCATGATTGATAAGTTCTTTTGAGTGTTCTATGCGTAGTCCCATTGCAAAAGTTTTTTGCTCTATTTTTAGCTTTTTTGCATACAACATTTCATAAGTATCTCTCGCTGAATGTCAGATAGCGAGCACCAAATCGTCAGTTTTTATTTTTTCTCAATCATTACAAACAGCAGTGACAACAGTATCTTTTTTTATTTCTATATCTGTTAAACACGTTTCAAATCTCACCTCTCATCACAAAGAAATTATTTTTTCTCTCAGATTTTTAACTATAGATTTTAATTTGTCCGTGCCTATATGTGGCTTAGCATCATATGCTATTTCTTTTGGGGCTCAGGCACTTATGAGCTCTTCAAAAATATATTTTGTTCTAGGGTCATTTACTCATGTATATAGTTTCCCATCAGAAAACGTACCCGCTCAACCCTCACCAAATTGTATATTTGAATTTGTATTTAATTTTCCAGTCTGTAAAAATTCTTCTACATCTTGGGTACGGGTATCCACATCCACTCATCTCTCTATCAAAAGGGGGTTTAATCATGCACTAGCAAGCACAAGTGCTGCGAATAGCCCACTAGGTCAGCTACCCACGACAACAGGACGATGCAATACCAAGATGGGATCTGTTGATTTTATTTCATAAAGATATGGTTCCACAAATCTGATATTATGCTTCACTATATTTTTTTTGCTTATATGAGATAAGATTTTTTCACTATCAAATTGCACATCGACAGAATACACAAAAAGAATGTTTTTTTTATCTCTTGAGTCTATAGCTTTTTTCGCGATTTTAAAATTTTCTATAACTTTTTTTGGCGTCCCCAAAATTTTTGCTATCTTATCTACCAAGATGTTTTCATTGTCTTGAAGCAATAGCGATATCCCCTCTATTCTAAGTAATTTTTCCGCCATATCTTTTGATATAATAAATTTAAATCTGATTTATAATAATATATTCTCTCAAAGATTCAATCAAAGCTT
>CAJAPL010000192.1 GCA_903943625.1 uncultured bacterium | reverse complement strand
GTGAAACAAAAAGAACAAATAACCATAAAATGATTTCTACAAGAATTTAAATATAAACTGTGAGAAGTCCCCCGTGTAGAAATAAATCGACCACATGCAAATGAATGCTGACTATTATTGGCTGACTTTCTAAAGAAACGCAATATACCAAATATACCATGGAATTTAATAAATGGCATAGCTAAGGTATTGCCTTATCCAAACATTTATGATGCTCTAGCTGTAGAAATACGCATCGCTTGTAGCAATGGGACTAAAGTATTTACTGAAGATATGGCGCACGATATTGTAAAAAAACGTGAAAAATATATTTATAATTGTTCTGTAATGGACATATATAAAATAGTCCAAGATCATTTCTTTGACCAAAATAAAGACAATACAGAAAGAATCAATGGCTGTACAGTTTATTTATGTAAGAAGCTCAAATGATTATGGAAATATGAAAAAACAAATAAAGAAATAGCGGCAGGACTTTATATCACTGAGGCCGATGTGACTAGATATAGATTAAGAATGAGTGACTTTGGTGGATATCCAGTAGAAATTGGACCAAAGATAGAAAGATTTATTGAAGAAAAAGAAAAGTCTATATTATCAAATAAAGACTTGTTCAAAGTTTAGATTAACGAAGTATATATTATTTTATATCTTGATTATAAATATTTCTTTACTTTCTTTGCGAGAGCTTTGTGGTTTGAATAATTTTATCTTTGTCCCCCCGTATTTTTTTTTCATATCCAAAACAAATTGATCAAATCATGGTCACATAAATAATTTGATTACAAACTTCCCATCGGACTTTAGATATTGATCATAGATTCGTAAGGTCTGCTCTATAAGACCAAAAGATCTTATTGCGTCTATATCTTTTACTCATATCGTGAATGGAGCCATATCAGATTGTATAAGATCGATTTTCTCTACTCAATTTTGTTCCAAGATTTCTTTTACTTTTGCTTGATCAGAAATATCTTGCTTGTAAGTAAATACATTTGGTAGTTTGACCTTGATATCTAGAATATCAAATCAGATTATTTTATAATCCTGAATTTTATTTTCTTGAGATTGTGCAACCGCGTATTGTATCCAGCTTCATGGGGCACATCATATGTCTAAGATAGTGCGAGTGGTTTTGTCAAATATATGAAATTTATCTTGAATCTCCTCAAGCTTAAACGCACTCCTCGCCTTGAATCATTGCTCTTGAGCTTTTTTGAAATAATGATCTTGATACTTAAACATATGTGGAATGATAAATTTTAAATGTGAAATTATTTGATGATAAAATTTTTTAATTCTTTGCGAAGTAGTTTGTAATCTGGGCAATATTGTGCTACTAAATCTCGGAACCTAGATGAATGGTTTTTGTGTTTTATATGGCAGACCTCGTGGATTACAACGTATCTGATGTATTTTGTAGATAGATGGACAAGGTCTAAATTAAATAATAAGGTATTGTCATGGGCACAACTTCATCGCTTGGATTTGAGTTTCCTGATTTTGATTTGTTCATAATTATTTCAAATTAATTCTGAATATTTATCAACAATCGGTTTTATATATTCGTACAATGTTTCTTTGAGATAAGTATCAAGTTGCTTTTTATTTAAATCCTCCGGCTTTCAGCCACCTCCTTTATAAAAGGAGGACAAGTTTTGGAAAGATATTAATTCTCAGAAAAGAAGAACAGAATCTAGAGTATGCGCTTGGATATGAGTTCTCTTACGATATCTAGAAAGAAGCTTGGATCATTTGGATATCAGACTTTTTTTGAAATTTTCATCATTTTTGAGAAAAGTAGGGATGGTAAGATTTAGTTTACCATCAGTCGAAAGCCTAGCATATCCGTGTCTTATCTTTTTATAGGATATTGTATATTCCATAACGGGAGTTTATAAGGAAAAGTTTGCCATTTTTCAAGAAGGATATAATATGTAAAATATTTTTATTATAACAAAACAAGAGCCGCAAAACCACGGCTCTTATTTTAATGTTGTTGACATCAGTAGATGTCGAAGAAGTGTTCGGCACTTTGGAAGATTCTTAGCTCCGGGGATCCGAATGCTGACTTTTTGATACATAACATGGAGCTTTTATGCATCTCAATAATAATATGAGGAAATTCGATATTCTCCTCAGTGAAGTTATACCTTTCTGCGTTATAACCGAGGTATCCGACACTGTCGGCTTTGTCGATTGAGACCGAGAGAATGTCTCCCTCCATATGTATCAATTCGATTGTATAGCCGTTAACATTACGCCAACTGGTGTGGGCAATTGGGGCTATTGGAGTTTCTGGGCTTGTGTCCTTTACTGTCACTACAAATGCGACATAAATTACAACAAGCAAAATAAGAATCGATCTCAGGTCTTTCATATAAAGTTGAGTTAATTTGGTTTAATTTATTTGTTTTTTG
>CAJAPL010000191.1 GCA_903943625.1 uncultured bacterium | reverse complement strand
CTAGAATAGAAAGCCTAGAGGATATGACTTATAATAATGAAATATTACAAGTTAGAGATAACGTACCATTGTTAGATAATGAAAATTAATATTGGCTGGAGGCTCAATTTGAAATTTATCTGATTATAATTATAATTGTAGTTAACAAAATAAATATATTTTTAAAAGATAAGATTAAAATAATGGGAAAAAATGGATTGCCAGACATAACGGACAGATTTACGGACAAAACCCAAAGACATATAATAGCATGAGGATTGGAAGGCCAAGAACCATGAAATACATTGATCTGAATATGAAATGGCTATAAACTAAATATACATGGACAAGTGATATGACAAAAGGATGTCCCACTTAAACCGATCTTTAAGAAGTGAATAAGATCTCCTTATTTTGTAATCTCACTTAAAAGAAAATGTGCTAAAGGAAATATAACTCCAAAAGCAAAAGAAGAAAGAATAGATAAGCTAATGGAAAGGCATTTCTGACCAAACATAGAATGATATTCAGAAATGAAGGCCAATCAGGACAAAGCATATATAGTAGTCCCAAAAGATGACAACTGGAATGATATGAGCTTAGGTAATTTGAAATATGTGATAAAAAAAGAATACAACATAAATTGAACGACGAAAGAGATATTAATGCAGTTGATACCATTTTTTAAAAACAAAAGCGACGAAGACATAGCTAAGCTATTATCCATTTCTACTTGATGGGTAAATAAGGTCAGAACTGAGTTAAAGCAACAGGGGAAGATATGAAACAAGATACTAAATAATGTAATAATTTCACGTAGTACATATGATATTCATCTTGCGGTTTTAGAGTGTAAATGATTAAAATCAAATCTCGAAATAGCAAAAGAGCTACGACCTGATGCAGATTTTGAAGATAAAGAAGAGCAAGGCAGGCTTACGGATAAAGTATCAAGAGTGAGAAAAAAATTATATGACAAATGACTTATAGAAAAATACAACACTTATCAAAAAGAGGTTAGTATTGAAGGCGTAAGAGAAGCATTAAAGCTAACGCTGATAGCAAATAGGACGGCGGAAAAATCAGAAAGGAAAACTCATGCAGAGATCGCCAAAGTATTTGGATTAACAAAGGAACAAGTAGATAATTTTTCTAGAAAGATAAAATAATAGAAACTGAAGATTTAGGTGGCTAGAGGAGCTGAGGCTCCTTTTTTTTGTAATTATTTTTTTGATGTTTAGTTAATCTTCATAACTATAAAATTTGACATATCCTGCCTTTAGGAGTAAAATTAAAGCAAGATTCTTAGTATGTAATTTTATATAATGGGTGGAACAAGTTCAGAGATTACTGGCAATGCGACTAACAAGAAGGGGATATCTTTTGATGATGCAGAAAAAATTATAACCGACCAGGCGGGAAGAGATATTAGCGGTAATCTGTCAGAGACCTCGATAGACAAATTCCTTGAAAAATTTGTTAGTCTCTGGGGATATAGCGAAGTGCATAACGCAGATGTCAATGCACGTATTGACGACATATTAAAAGAATTTAATGGAATTGAGTTCACTCCCAGAGAAAAGATATCTATATCAAATCTGAGAGAAGGAGTTGTTGAGACAAGAGAACGACGAATACAAAATCTTGTCAACATAGCCTTGAAATGCTGTTTTTATGAGACTATTCCAGAGGAGATATGAGTTGCTGAAAAAAACCACGAAGTTGATCAAATCATGAGCTATATAAAAGGAGAGTATGCGCTTGGTAATAATAACCGTAAACCATTCATAGATGAGATTAAAAAATTTTATTATACAAAAAGAGGTTTGAATGAGTCAATGGACTATATCATTAGATTAAAAAAAGACTTCACTGATAATGCTGCCGTATTCAGATTCTCTAGTTTTTTGAATAGTTATAAAAGCCTTCTTACCTCATTTCTTGAAGAAATCAAGGATAGCGATAAGAAGCCTTACTTGAAAGAGCATGTTGATATCCTGAATAGTAACCAAAAAGAAATAATTGAACTATGTGATAAGGCAGTAATGCCGGTCAAAGAGAGATTGTTTTCGATAGATAAATGCCTTGACCAATTTGTTAGTCTCTGGGGAGATAGCGAAATGAATAACGCAGATATGAATGCGCGTATTGACGAGATATTAAAAGAATTAAATGGAATTGAGTTCAATTTCAAAGAAGAGATATCTATACCACTTCTGAGAGAGGATGTAATTGGCAGAGGAAAATGATCTCTTATCGACATAGCCCTGAAATGTGCTTTGTATGCAACGATTCCAGAAGCGATATGAGTTGAGGAAAAAAACCACCAAGTCGATCAAATCATTAGATATATAAAGGGAGAAGGTGATCTTGGTATTAACTCTCATAAATCATTCATAGATGAGATCAAAGTTTTTTATGATAAAATAAAAGTAGAGTGAGACGAATCAGACAAAGTATCCAAGATAATAGAATGGAGTAAAAAAGTAAAGCCTCATGGCGTATACGATAGGTGAGGTAAAAGTGATGATGATTATTTCATGGAAAGTATCCATGCTCACAAAAAGCCTGTAGCTCTGAATAGAAAAGACAGGGAAACTCTCGTTAAATTAGAGATTTTAGACACGTTGGCAATTGGTAATTGGGTAGATGAGGGAGAAGCAAAGAAAGTGGAAAAAAGAGACCTAAGCTTTGTTACTGATCCAAACATCAAACATAATCCTGAAGAGGTGATAATAAAAAAACATCCTGGGGATTGGGCTACAGAAATGTGTTTTAATGAACCTTGCAAAAACATGTATGTGCTTTTTGCAGGATTAGGAGAGAACCCTGAGGCGGCTAGATTACTTAAGGAAAGAATAAAAAAACAGGGGGATTCATACATCCAATATACATTCGAATTCTGGCTTTTGAACGCAAATCCGCAAAGCGTTGTCGACAACTTCAAATTTATAAATAGCGAATTCAATAAGTTTGCAGAATGGTATGACGGGAAATTAACAGTAGTAGGTACGAGCATTGGAGGTATTGCTGCTTTCATGGCTGCAAACAATAATCCAAAAGTTAAAAAACTGGTTTTGATTGATCCGGGAGACAGGCTGTCTCAATCTATGTGGACTGGTTTAATAACCCAACATATAAGAGAATCTATGGAAAACCATGGCACCAATCTAGAAAAATTGCAAGAAATATGGCATGATATCGAGCCTATAAACAACCTTGATGGATTGGGAGACAAAAATATTACAATCTACAATTCAAAGGCAGATGGAATAATACCTTATGAGAGAAGCGAGGCTCTTGTGAGGGAAATGAAAAAGAGAAATCTGGCTCCTAAAGTAAATACAAATTCATGATTGGGTCATTTGGGGACTATAGGATCGATCTATTACAAGAAAAAATATCTAGAGTCTCTAGGAAAAGAATAATCAATGGAGGAGCAGAGTCTACTTCCCACCATAAAAAAAACACAGTTCAAGACTGTGATTTTTTAGTAAAATTTGCAAATTAGCAAAAATTATTTATAATCTTCTTATATTTTTATTGACTCATCTCTTTATATGGTTAAGAGAGAAACCAAAGAAACAGAAGTATCTCTAGATAATGATTGAGAT
>CAJAPL010000190.1 GCA_903943625.1 uncultured bacterium | reverse complement strand
TTCACATCTTCTGATGACGGTGAAGCTGATTTAACCGACTTCATCAAATTCAAGAAAAATAACTACGATTACAAAGTTAGAGTTTATGACGATAGCGATACTAGCATATACGAAGAGATTACTTTCGATGTTTGAAGTTCTAGTTCAAGTAACTGATTTTCTTCAAGTGACATAGATAAAGTAGAAGCAGTTTACGATCAATGGACGGATATGATAAATAATCTTGAAGATGATTATCCAAGACTAAAAACAAATAATACACGACAAAATATGTCAGATGACTTATATGATGAAATGGAAAACATAGTAAATTGAGACGATTCAGTCTATGATAACTACGATGATTTTTATGATGCATTTTTGAATCGATATAGTTATACAATCAGAGTAAGATAATTTACAGAGACAATAAACAAAAAGCAGACTGGGACATATTCATTGGTCTGCTTTTTTTATTGCATAATTATTTTAAATCTTTATAAAATCACTCAGTTGAAACAAAGTTTTAAAACTTTCTATACCACATGGTCACAAAAAACAAAGTTTGAAGACCCCCAAAAATGTTTAAACCCAAACCAAAAGAGAACATTATAAGGTCACGTTGAAGACCTAGAAAGTATTTAGAAAAGCCCACAAAATTCCCCCAATTGGAAGAAATCAAAAAACTCCCGCTATCTTTTGCCGCAAATAAAATCAGAAAGAATTCAAAAATAGATAATATGGCACTATGACTGCTCGTTTTTTCAATATTATTATTTATTTTTTCCATGTTGTTCAAATCCAAAAGCATAGAAGATTCAGGAATCACAACACAAGTAAACAGCACAAATATTAGTCAAAAAAACACAACAAATAACATAGAGACGAAAGCACAACCAACCAATCAAACACAACAAAATACCTGAATACAAAACGCACAAAATGAAACAAAAAAATTAAGTATACAAGAGCAATTGATATCTGATTTTTACAAAAGTATAAACGAAAAAAACTTTGATAACCTTATAAATCTGACAGATATACCACTTAGACAAAGCAACTCTTATAAGACTTATTACAACTCCATACGGCTTACAAATTTCTTAGGCAGTATATCAAATAATACTATGTATATCACAGATATTAAAGAGATAGACAACTCTTGATGAAAGGCAAGGAAATACCAGTATCAAATCAAATATAAATTAAAAACAGACAATACTCTTTTCACAGAAGAACGAAACGCCAGTATAGTTTATAAAAACGAAAAGAATCTCATATGAAGTATAATGTGCGTAAATAAATGATGTTCTCAAAATCCATTTTTCAACCCTAAGAAATACTAATATAATGGAGATAGAAGATATATTATCCGACGTAAAAAAAGAAATTAAAATTTTCCTAAAAAACAATCCTGATTGAATCATTATAATCCGATGAGCTACAGCGACATGAAAAAGTAAGTTATCCATACTACTTAGCGAATTTTTAGATATAGAAATAATATCTGCAGATAGTAGACAGATTTTTAAATATATGGATATATGAACAGATAAAGTCCCTCTAAATATACGCAAAAAAATCCCACATCATCAAATAGATATAGTAGCCCCAGACCAAATATATACAGCATGACAACGAAAAGAAGATACAGAAAGATTAATAGAAAATATTAAGAAAGATAAAAAAACTCCAGTAATTGTATGAGGGACTGGTCTATATATAGATACAATTTACAAAAACTTCTCTATGCCGTCTTGTCCGCCAGATTATGAGCTTAGAAAACAGCTAGAAGAAAAAGAACTAAATAATCCTGGCGCATTACACAAAGAATTATTAAATATCGATCCAGAAGAAGCAAACAAACTACATCCCAATTCAATCAGATATATCATTAGAGCTCTAGAAATTTTCTATAAAACACAAGCCACGAAGACAGCTGGCTATTTACAATCTGCTCCACAATGGCCAATTCTTATGTTATGACTCCGAAGAGAGAAAGAAGATACAAATCACAGGATAAACACTAGGATTAAAGAGATGTTAAAAGATTGATTAATCGAAGAGGTTCGCAAACTAATAATAAAATGATATAGTCCAGATCTACAATCTATGCAATGAATATGATATAAAGAGACGGTTGAATATTTAAAGTGAAATTATAATTTAGAAAAATTGGAAGACATGCTAAAACAGAATACTCATCATTTAGCCAAAAAACAAAGGACACGATTTCGTAGATATTTAACTGAAGGTAAAGACGCCCCCAGAGATAATGTTTTTTATAAAGTATTTAATTTAAGCGGCTAGTTTTAAATCAGAAAATTCATGATCTAAATTTTGTGCCAGATTAAGACGATTATTTTCAGGTGGTAAAGTGCCATGATCAAAATGCCAATCTTCTCAGGATATAGGATTAAAATTAAATTTTGCAGCCATAGCTTTGATCCCTTGAATTCATCATATCTTCCTAGAATATCTATCATCCTCGGTAATATCTATCGACAATCAAAGATTATGTCAACTTTTACCCGGCTCGGCGGCAAGAGTTGGTTTTTCTATCTTTAATTTTCTCTGCTGTTCAATTGTCCTATACGAGCTAATCAAAGTAAGTGGATTTAATGATTTCTTATAAAACAACAAAGAAAATCAAATTAAATCCTTTATCGCATCTTTATGTATATATCCATATCATCCAGAGCACTCCAAAACCACTTTTCAATCAGAATCTTCTATTTTTTTTATATCAACAAAGTCTCATTTTATATCAAGATTCTTTTCAATTTTTCACCATTCATTGTTCACATAATCAATATCAATCTGAGAAATTGCTATAGTTCAAACAGTACCAATAAGTAATTTGTCGAAAGTTCAATTGTTTATAGTAGTATTTTCAACCTCAGTTTGTGTTTGTTGAGTATTATCAGTTTTAGCATCTGGTTTATTTTGTTCTTGAGCCATTGTTCAAGAAAGTTCTGTTTTTAAAGTTTGCAATTGCTGCTCTGTACTAGCGCTATCCAAAGTTTCTTTCGCATTTTTAAAATAATTGACCAATTCAGGATCAAATGAAGATAAAGCACTTCAGACAAGTTGTCATTTCAACTTACTCCAAAAGCTTTCTGATACCAGATATTTTTTTATAGACTTTCATTTTCATATAAGAAATGATCAATTAGATCAGGTTTCTTTTGCCTTCTGTATGTATAAGTCAGCAACTTCTTTTTTTAATGACAAAAGTTTAGTCGCTTCAGAAGAATTCTCCTCTATTTTAACGTCTTTTTTATCCTCAACTTGTTCAATTTTTTCATCATCTTCAGCCATACTAGTATTTCCAGCAATAAAATTTATTTTTTAGTCCAAAAAGAAGTTCAATCTTCCTTTGTAAGAGTATTTAAATAACTGGTTAATTTCTTATTATTATCTCCATCATGAACAGTAGGCAGTTTTTCTTTTACAGTGTCGTCTGTCAAAATACGCACATGGTATCATTTAAACCATCTCCAATCATTGGTCTCAATATATAATCATTTCCAACCTCACCGTTCTCTTTCATAATCAAATGGGCTTATATCGTTTCCACACTTTTCTCCATATTCACCTTTTAATTTATTAATAAGGTTTGCGGTCCTAATTGCTTCTTTCAAATCCTTAAATTCTAATTCCAGACCAGAGACATATATACTACTAGGAGACTTTATCTCTATTTCAGTAGATTTTTGCCAAGTATTTATAGAATATTTATTTGTTCATTCGATTTTTTTTGCTTCTAAAGTCCCCCTGGCCGCTCACCAAATATATCATTCAAGACGTAACGTTTTTTCTATTTCAGTTTGTAATTTACCTGCTTCATCTATAACAGGGTCTTTATCAGGATTTGGTTGCGTGGCAGCATCTTTTTGTTCTCGTAGAGATCCCCCGTCACTTCATTTTATAC
>CAJAPL010000189.1 GCA_903943625.1 uncultured bacterium | reverse complement strand
ATAACGAAGAAAGATATATTTCCCGTTGTTTGGAAAGCCTTCAACATCAGACATATAAAGATTTTGAGGTAATATTAATAGACGATGGAAGTAAAGATAACACAATACAAAAAACCCAAGGATACAAAAAACATTTTAACCTCACAATACTAAAACAATATCATAGTTGACCTGGGAACGCTAGGAATCGATGAGCAAAAGAAGCAAAAGGGAATATACTTGTATTTGTAGATGCTGACATGTTCTTTGACAAAGACTATTTAAAATATTTGATACAACCAATATTGGTTGGAAAAGAAATAGGTACGGCACATGGACAAGAACTTGTAGGTAATTCCAAAAATAAACTAGCCATAGCTTGGTGCATAAATAGAATTCCCCACCCAGAAAAAAGATCTTGAGTGTATAGAGCCATCAGAAAGGAGATTTTTTTAGATAGTGGTTGATTCGATCCTAAGAAATGATATTTTGATGATGACCTTAGTAAAATCAACAATGGGGAATGAGCTTTGACAGTGATGGATGCTATATGTTACCATAACAATCCCGAACGCATAGAAGAAATATTTAATCATAGTCAACGAGTGTGAAAGTCTCTAATGCAATCGTGAGAGATGAAAAATTATATAAAGAAGTATAGTATATGACTAAGTATATTAGTTTTAGTTTTGATTTTATGAATAATATTTTTTAAGCAAGAATTTTGGATAATCGTAGGAACTTTTATTCTGGTAATACTTTTTTTGATCTTTAAAAAGGCCTCAATAAGAGCAGTCAAAGAAAAACAATTATCTCACATAATTTATATCCCTTTAGTTATTATAATTAGAGGAGTCGGTTATATTGTTTGAATTTTAAGATATTTATTTATAAAATTCAAGTAATGAAAAAATATCTTTTAAAAACAATAGAGTTCACCCCCATCATAATTATATACATAATAAATTTTTTTCGCTACAAGATACTATACAGATGATCGATAATATCTTCTAAAGCGATGTTATTCAATACCAAGTTATGATACCAAACTAGGATATGACCAGAAACTTGATGTTTTAATTGTGATATATGAGACTTTACTTATTTAAACAGTGGATTAGGGGGATTGTTTTCTAACCAAATAAGCAGTAGCCTAACTAACGTAAAAATATGAAAATTTTGTTCTATAGGTTCTAACCTGCAGATACCGTGAGGGAGTCATAAAATAAACTCTATAACAACATTTCCTATTAACTCAATATTGAATAAAGATAATGAATGAAAAGATATAATATATAAAAAAACCATAATCTGAAATGACGTGCTAATATGATTAAATGTAACCATTTTGAGTGGTGTGATAATATGAGATTGAGCAATAGTATGAGCGTGAGCAGTAGTCACAAAAGATGTATTACCATATACTATAGTAGGTTGAATCCCAGCAAAAATAATAAAACAAAGATACGCTCAAGAAACTATAGATCAACTATTAAGAATACAGTGGCGGAATCGACCATTATCTAAGATCAAAAAAAACGCGAATCTTATTTGATGAGAGGATATAAAAAGTTTTTTTAAAACATCTGAAATAAAATAATATGTGATTCGTGTCAATCATCCTATTGAACTACAATTGAAGAAAATTCAATATATCATGTATAGCTAGTATTTTGAAGCAAGGGCATAGAGATTTTGAAATTATTTTCGTAGACAACGCTTCTACTGATTGATCACTTGAAGAAGTAGAAAAAGCTTATGGAAAAGAGGTAAACGACAAAAAGATTATAATTGTTAAAAATAAAACAAACACTTGATTTGCATGAGGGAACAATCTATGAATACAATACGCAAGTAGTAAGTCAAAATATATCTGTCTTTTGAATAATGATACTATAGTCGATAAAAATTGGTTATTAGAACTTACAAAGTGAATTGAATCTGATAGAAATTTGTGAGCGGTAGGGAGTTTAATCTTAGATGAAGGACATGAAGATGAAATTAAAAAACAGATATTCGAAGATAAAAAGAAATTTATGCTATCGGTCTTTTGAGAAACAGTAATAGAGCCGATAGAAAAATGAGAATTAGAAAGTTGAATACTTTATACCAATGGGCTTTCAGGGTGTTGTGTAATGTATAAGAAATGATTAATAGAAAAACCTTTCGAGGATTATTATTTTGCGTATGCTGAAGACGTTTACTTGAGTCGGAAAATATTGCTAACAGGATATTCACTATGAATGTGTATCAATAGCACAATCAATCATTTTTGATCCTGAAGCTTTGGTAAATCCCCGTCTAAAGTCAAATTATTTAATGGCAATAAAAATCAGATAATAAATTTCTTATTGTTTTACTCTACGTGAACAAAAATAAAATTATTTCCATTGTTTTTACTTATTCAGATATGACATCTTTTTATTAATATGCCATGGGAAAGATTGAAAGCGAAAGTAAGTGCTCGGGGATGGATAATAAAAAATTATTGAGAAATTAAACATACCAAACTGCATATGAAATCTAAGATTAATATGACAGATAGAGTTTTCATAAGAAAACTATCTAGTAAATTTAATGATGAAACATATTGTGCAAAATTTTCTAAAACGAAATTAAAATTAATAAAAAATTTAAATGTGATTTTTAAATTGTATATATGGTTATTGTTTTAATATTTTAAGAAAGTTATCCCTTAAGGAATATATAATTATCTCAATATAACTTGTCTTTTAGTTCAAATCAAAAAGATTCTATTAGTTTCATCGTTGCAGTTTTGTTTTTGGATTCTTCAATTATCTCTATAATTAGCGTACATTTCTTTAACTTTGAGAAAAATACTTTTGCTCATAAAAACACATTATATTCAAATCACTCGACATCTATTTTTATGAGTCTGACATCAAAAGGATTAATGTTTTTTTCTATAGCTATAGAGTCAAGCATATCAACATGGACATCAAGTGAATTATTAGTCTTATTTATCTGAGATTTAGGACACAAAGATGCCTCTCAAAATGAATCATTGGGGACATTTAACACTAATTTCGATTTTTCGTTTCACAATCAGATACCTAAAAGAGTAACTCTATTCTCTAATCAATTCAATTTTATATTATAAGAGAGATAATTATTTACTAGGTATATATTGGGTTCAAATGAAAAAATCTTCATATTGGTTTTATTTCATACAAAAATAGAGTATTTACCTATATTTGTTCATATATCCAAAAAGATTCCATCAGTATAAAATAAAAAATAATTCAACAACTCCCTTTCAGTATAAGGATTTATT
>CAJAPL010000188.1 GCA_903943625.1 uncultured bacterium | reverse complement strand
ATGAGGCGATATTGGTCGGTCAACTCGTCAATTGTTTTTACCACCTTTTTTAGGTTCTGTATTTCTGTTGTATATCTTGTCTTTAAAGTTTTTATCTTTTGTTCTCTGCTGGGATCGACGTAAGATTTTGCTATATTGGCGGCAGAAAATCTATAGCATATACTTTCTTCAATTTCTTTGGCTGTGTTGTCCTGTATTATCTTTTCAATGAACGGAGATATCTTTAGTCATGCAATGATTGCGGTTAGATACTTTATCCTTTGTTTTATCTGAGAATGCAGATGCCCCTCTATTACGCCTATATGATCTTCTTTTACTCTTGCTGTGAATAATGTCTTTGCTATCTGTGATATCTTTTTATTTTCTAATTTATCTTTGATTATAAGATCTTGGTACTCTCATCGTTGATCTGAATTTAAATTTTTTATGAGTCGAGTATCTAAATACGCTCATTTGCTTCTAAGGAGCTCAAGTATCTGATCTCCATGTAGAGCTTGTTTCCCCTCACTTCTACGAAACTCTTTATTTTCATATACTTTCTCTCATTTTCATGTTGAATAAACCTGAGGGAATGTTTCTAGTGGGTCTTTGGGTAAGGCTATTCGTAAAATTGGACAAACGATTTTATCTCGAGCGAAATTTTGTTCTTTGTCATAATGTACTGTTAGTATAGGAACATTTTTTTTTCATAAATAATTGTCTACAACTTTTATTGAAACCTTTTCTATATCTTCTGGCATTATTTTTACTATAGATCAGTGGGGAGAGTCTAATAGAACTCAGTATTGTTTTATATACTGTTCTAGTGCCAGCAAAGGCATTGTTTCATTGCTTAACGTAAACCCATTATCTCAGGTATTGTAGGCTCATACATTATATTCTCTTTTTTTGCTTTCGTAACGCGATGATATATCTCAATGAAGAGTCTTTACTAAGTCTAGAGCTGTTTCTTCTGTGTCTCTAGTATATTTAAAATTTAACAAAGACTTCCCTTCTACGTTGGCAGATAAGGTATCTACTAGTTGTTGTAGGCTAACTTCTTTATCTTCGGGGATTATATTTTCGTTGGTTTTTTGTATATAGCTTTCTATCCCATTGAATATGGAAAGTCATTTGAGAAGCTGTGGTTTCGAAGTTGTGGATTTATTCATTTTGTGGGTTTATTAGATTGTAAATAAGGCTCTTAGATATCTTTTATAATTTCAGGGAATTTACTTACCCCCGCGTTGGTATTAAAATGGCCGAATCATTTAAATTTTTTAATTTTCGCAAAAGGCAATTTGTCCTTAAAATATTTAATGCTTTCTCTAAATTCGCCATACGGGTCGTTATCTGATATGTATATATTATAATCCGAACAATATTTTGGAATCTCATTGAAGTCTAAGATAGTTTTGCGAAATTCTTCTAGTTCTGGAGCCATATTAATAGCATCTCTCATTGTTGGTGTATTGCTTATTGCCAAGATGGGGGCTACGTTAATGACTCTTTTCACGATTTTTTTTAAATATAATAACCGATGATTTACCATTATACAACCCATGCTATGACCTATCAAAATTGTTTCCTCATCTACTATATCTTTGAGAAACTCTAAGTGTCTTATCCATTCTTCTAATTTAGGGTGTTCTGCATTTGGCAAATTGGGGATTCGTATAGCATATCCTTTTGATTCTGCTCGTTCTTGGAATCGTCAAAATCGATTCTCTTTGCTATGCCCGCATCGTCAATGTAATAAAATTATTTTTTTCTGCCCCATTACTTATGATTAAGCTATAAATACCTGTTTATCCCCTGCTGGTCAACCAATCTATGGATCGGGATTGGCTGTTTATCCTCTTTTCTCATCCTAGTCTCAGTTTTTTGAATGTATCTATTCATAGCAGTTCTCATGATTCATTATAACGCTTCTTGCAAATGACCTTGCCTCGATTTGAGTGCTCAGCTTGGAAACAATTGTATTCGTCAAACTTGATGGCAACTCACGATGGTTTTTTAAATAATAAAACCTCTTTTACTTGAAATGTTCAGTCCGCCAATTCGCTTTTGTGGATTATTGAAAACATAGAATCTTCTTTGTATAAAACAGCAAGATTGTCTTTATCAAATCCCCCCTTATGCTCACCGACAAAGTTTGCTATTTCTTGAATGTCTATTATTCCGTTTGGATTGCCCTTTTTTTGTAAAAAAATAGTCTGGTTTCATTGTATTATCTCTATGAGTTGTTTGTTATCTGGATCATCTTTGGGGACTAAAACAAATCACCTGTAGCCACCGGAAGAGAATCTGATTGAGGGATCTCACTTATCATCTTTGACGATCTGCAGAAATCTTGTCTCTTCATCTTTTTCAATTATAATTAATGGATCTTCTTCCGAAATTTTCATAATTTTATCTGCATCCACGACTAAGGGATATTGTGCTATAAATTTTGCTAGGTCTGATTTTCGTCTATTTCAGTCAAGTATTCCTTGAAAGAAAATTCATTTATCTGATTTTCAGATTTTCACATCCCCGTTTTGAAAAAAATCTATTATTGTTGCTTTTTCTCTTGATGAGATTATTTTCCCTAATTTCATTTTTCAGAATATGTTTATTATTTCTCCGGTTCCATTTAATAGCCTTAACAAAGCTGATTTGAGATCTTCAATCTTTCATAGCTGTGATACAAGAGTATCTACTTTACCGCTAACTTGTCCGATACTTATGCGAGATGTTTTATCTGGATTTTTCATGTTTCTATAAATTAAATTATAAATATTGACATCATCACAATACATTATTACGTATTAATTTCAATAGATGTCAATAACAAAGTGTAGTAAAAGTTCTTCTACAGTATGGTTAATTTTCCCTACCGAAACTGGTCTTTCTAAATACTACAAATGCTACAACAACAACGATAATTCCAAATAGCATCTCTCTGAAATATCCTATCTTACTAGGATCCACGACCTTGAAAAATCTTAGATATTCATATGCAAACATTACTATCAAAGAGGTTCCGAATATCCCCCAATCATTGTATTTGTATGATATAAATCAGATAACTACCAATAGTATTAACATACTTAGCCAGAAACTTGATGGATCTATATATAGATAATAAAATGTATAAAGTCATCATCCTACTGCCGCAAGGAAAGTAGTGATTAGTATCATTACAAATTTGTATTTTGTGATTTTGGTTCATAGTGATTTTACAACTATTTCATTTTCTCCTCGTCAGGTAAGCACCTTATAGAAGTATGATTTCTTGAATAGAAATAAAAAAGTAAAAAGCAAAATCAGAATAATTAATGATAATATGAGATAACTCCACAAGCTTGTAACCATAAACGATCCAATTAAATTTCTTGAAATTCACGATAAACCAAGCGCTCATCATGTAATATTTTCCATATTGTAGGCCAATTGATAAGCTAGAATATATAGGGCAAAAGTACCTATGGAAAAATATACATCGTTAAGCTTGGATGAAAGGAATAGTACCAAGAAGGTAAATAATATCGATAACCCAAATGATAAAAGTATAGAAGCTAAGATGCCAAGTCAAAAATTAATATTGAATAATGCAGATGCATAACTAGCAAATATAACTATTGCTAAATAGGAAAAATCTATAGTTCATCTAAGTTTGATGAAAAACCTAAATCCGCTAGTAAGGATAGCAAAGATAATTGCTGATATAATTATATGGAGTGCAAATTGCGTCATCTTAGATTTTTCTATTTCTAAAACTAAAAAGTCATTGTGGTCTGAAAAGTAGGACTCAAAGGATAACTATCAATATAAGCGTTTCCTTATAGGAGATTGGCAATCATATCTGGATAAATAATAAGTATTCCATCAACACGTATAATAAGGCACCAAATAGCATGTATTCTTTTTTTGAGACACCGACTAGGATCATAATTCAGATTCATTTGATAAGATAGAATATGCCATCAGATGCTCTTAGATTAGCTTCGTTTAGAATGATAAAAGCTATTACCATCAAAAGAATAAGCATACAAAGGAATAGAAGTTGTAAAATTTTATTTGCTTTGATTCCAAGACTTTTAACAGTCTTGCTGTTTTCTTCTATTCCTCTGAGCATCGCCCCAAGTAGTGTGTGTTTGAATGTATAATAGAACAATCCAAACAATACGATGAATATTATTAGCAATATCTGCCGATTAAAATTGACTATATTTAGATTGATAGAATTGGGGCCGTAAATATAACTGGTAAGATTTTCCAATACGATACTGATTCACAATGTCGCTATGACACCCACATGGTCTTTTTGTTTATCGTGTGGGAAAAATTTGAATATTGCCCGATTAATAATAACAAACAATAATATAAATCAGATTAAAATTATTAATGTTTGGACTGATATTCAATGCGCTATCAGATTGTAAATGATATATCATCACATAACCATAAATCATCCAATACTCATGTTTAGCATTTTCCCGAATGAGAAAAAGTTTGCTATAACGAGCGCTACGATTCAGTAAACGACTGTGTTGAGTAGTACGTATTGGATGTCCATCTTTTTGAATTAAGAATGTAGAATATAAAATTATGAATTAATTGAGGATTTTTATCTTTTCTATTTTTCAGTTTACAATTTGTTCTATAATATAAGGCAATCATACAAGATCTCTCTTGCTATCAAAGTAAACTGTACCAAAATATCATTTTCGAGGGTTGCTTTGATTGATAGATTCAAAATATTTTTTAATTGAATCTGATGTGTAATTTCATTCTTTGATTGCAGCCAAAGTCATATCTGCCGTTTCTTTTTGTAGTATTATCCGACTTGGGAAAGCAGTTATAGTATTTGTCTTTTCATAGTCTTGGATAAATGTTTTTGAACTGTCTCAGAGATATTCTAATGGGGGTAAGTCAAAACATCTTAATCAGTTGGCTAGCTCTCAAGCTGATTCTAGGAAAGAAGTTGATGAACAAAAATAAACTCATATTGTTTTGGATCTAAACTTTTCTAGAAGATTCACTGTCTGGAGAGCTTTAAGAAAACTTATAGTAGTTGATTCTGATTGTGTAACCAAAACTATTCAATCTATCTGTTTTCACTTTAGTTTACTTACCAGGATACTAAAATCTTTTTCATCACTTTGAAATGTATCGTCCACTATTATATTTCATTTATATTCTCATCTAAATTTTGCATTTAATCACATTGCATAGTCTGTGTTCTCTGTAAATAATGCTATGCCTGTAAATTCTTCATCTGCGTAAGCTCAAAGATTTTTTGCTGTTTCTGTATCGTTGTAAAATCTATAAACATAGTCCCCTATCAATGATACTTCTGGCGCACTGGATATTGGAGCTATAGTAAAAACTTTGTTTGCTTGTGATATCTTACCTGCAGCGATAGTCTCACTTGAACACATACCTCCTCGTATCATATCAACCTTATCTATCATGATAAGCTTTTGAGCTGCAGATGTGGAATCTTTTCAGCTACATTTGCCGTCTTCAACTATTAATTGAATCTGCACATCTTTGTTTTCAGCATTAAATTTATCTGTGACGTATTTGTAAAAGCTCACTCCATCCGTCCCAAAGCTTGCTCCTGGTCATGATAAAGGCGCGATTACTCAAATTTTTACTGTTTTAACTTGGGGGGCTTGATTGTCTGTAGCACATCAGCTTAGTCAAATAAGAGCAAACAAAGCTAATGTTAAAGTTAGAATTTTTTTGCCTACAGCATAAATACTTGCAGTGTAAATCATTTTTTTAATAAATTTTAAATAATAAATGTTATTCCATAAAGACAGGTTTTCCGTTAACGATTTTTTGGATGACAAATTTCAATCCAATCGCATCTGTGCCATCAAAATAATATTCTCCTCGGTATCCATCCCTAGGATGTGATTTATCAATGGATTGAAAATATGTCTTGAATGATTCAGAATCATAATTTCATGCCTTGATGGCATCTAAGATAAGATCAATCCCCTCTTTTCATAAAAGGACAAATCAATCAAAGGTTCTTACTGTGTGTGTTTGTTTATACGTTGTCATGAAATCATTTCATTTGCTTCACATTATATCCATTCAACCTAAGTTGGATTCTATAAGTCAATTGGTCAAGTCTCAAACTCACTTTAACACACTATCCATGCTAAATGCCATGGCTGTAACTATCTTGCCACTAAAGTAGGCTAAGGCTCAATTTTTATCAAAGGACTTTATAGCTGATATAGTAGATGTGTCAGATTGTGGTATAAATACGACTCAATCTAATTCAGATTTTTTGTTCATTATTTTTTTGGATAAGATATCGAAATCTTTTTCATCAGTCGCATATTTTTCATCTATTACGATGTTTCATTTGTAGGATTCCTTAAATTTGCTGGATAATGCTTGTGCGTAATCTGTGTCTTCTGTTATGAGGGCGATATTGTTTAGTGTTTTGCTAACATATCATCATAATTTGATTGCAGATGAAGTATCATTTCGAAATCTAAATATATAATCTCATATATTGGAGATATCTGGAGCACTAGATCATGCTGTCAATAAGGTCATTTTCATCTGTTGTGCTATTTTACCAGCAGACATAGTCTCAGATGAACACAGTCATCATAAAATCATATTTACCTTATCAACATTTATCAATTTCTGTATGGCACTAGCCCCATCTTTTCATGAACACTTTCAATCTTCTATTACCAAATCAACTTTGAGTGATTTGTTGGCACTATTAAACTCATCTACCGATTGAATAAATACATCTAAGAAATCCTGTCATAAATTAGCGGCTGGGCCAGAGATAGGTGCTATTACTCATATCTTAACTGTTTTAATTCATCCATTCTGAGTATTACTACAGGCACTTAGTGCAATTAAACCTACAAGGCTTGCAATTGTAATTAAAATCTTTTTCATGGTTTATAATGTTTTGATGTAAAAATTATTTTATCTACTTTATAAATTCAGGTTTGCCATTAACGATTTTCTTAAATACAAAGCTTAGTCATTGGGAGTCAGTTCATTGGAAATAATATCTACCAAAGAATCATTCTCTCTGATTCTCTTTGTCTACCAATTTTAGATAAGCGGATATAGATTGAGCATCGCGATTGCCAGCATCAAACATATCAGTTATAAGATTGATAGCTTCCTCATATAATATGATGTAGAAGTTTACTCCTTTTACTCAGTATTGTTGTTTAAATTCTCCCATCATACTATCTACTTTGGGTCAGTAAGTACTCCAATCGTCAGGTAAAGTTGCTCACAAAAATCATTCCATTTTGGATGATACAACATCTAATATACTAGAAGAAAATAATGTATCTGTTCAAATAAATTCTCATTTGAGATTCTTTATTACTCATTCTTGGTCAAGCTTGTTTATTATTCATAAGAAAAGTGAGTCTGTTCAACCATTTACAAAAATAACTGCGTCCAAGGATTCTACTTGCTTTGCGATTTTTTTTGCAACAATACCTAAATCTCTCTCATCAGAATTGATTTTTTCATCAATCAAGATATTTCATTTATAAAGAGGTTTAAGTGTCTGGAAAAAATCTACAGCATAATCTGTATTTTCGTATAATACTGCTATGTTTTTTGATCATTTGTCGTTGAGGTAATCTGCTATCAGATGAGCTTGATTGATATCTGAGT
>CAJAPL010000187.1 GCA_903943625.1 uncultured bacterium | reverse complement strand
CAATATTGATCATGTACGTAGTATCGTAGCTTCCAGAACTAAGTACGTACAATGTATTTCAGTTTAAGAAATTTGGAATTGTGTTATATCATGGCTGCACATGCACTATATTTAAGTCACCAAGTATGCAGTTATTATTTTTTCGGTTGGTTGTGAAATCTGCTCAGGATCAATAGAAATAGTTAATTAAATCAATGCTATCTAGATTTGATAAGCTATTATCTGTAAGTAAGGTCTCTCACGTAATTTCTAAAATTCATGTCTGGTTAAAGATTCATGTTAGTGCCAAGGTTCAAGTCTGGATTGAAAGTCATGTCGATTCTAGGTTTCAAGTAGTTTCTAAATTTCATGTTTGATTAGAGATTCATGTTAGTTCAAGGTTTAAAGTTTGGATTGAAAGTCATGTCGATTCTAGGTTTCAAGTAGTTTCTAATATTCATGTTTGGGTTAAATTTTGGTCTAGGGCAAAAGATATAGAACAGATTGATGGCTCTCAGATACAAGTAGCTCCGCTTTCTATCTGTCATATACTATCACAACCGTCTCAATTTTCTAGATTTCAATCGTCACATTGTTCGTATTGAGATATGATTCCATCTCAGATAAAGTACTGGGTGTTAGTCTCTTGTGCAAATGTTCAGCCTCCTACTGTGGTAAGTAAAGTAATCAAAACTTTGATAGCCAAAAATCAAACTGCTGATCAAAATAAGTACTTCTTATGGTGTTTATGTAGGTGCTTAGCCGCTTTTATAGTATGATGGTGGTAAATTACATTGTTTTTTATAAACGAAAAAAAGTTCAAAATCATAGATTTTATTTGTTGCGTGCCCTCAAAATTATATATCCCTTGATATAGATTGGTGAGGTTCTTAAACCTGTTCGTTCCCTGGCCCATAATGAAAGGTTTGAAGCACTAAGTTGTTGTATTCTTCCTACACTATATTATAATATAATATAATATAATGCACCTATAATTATAAACAGGGACATTTTAGAAGCAAAAAACTGCTTTTACATACGCGAGTATCTATTTACATATTTACATTTTATTGTATAGTATGAGTTGCCCCAAATGTTGTTTTATCGCGGCAAAATAATACTTAATAAGCCAGTCATTAACGGCTATTTTATATTCTAGTTTTTTGATTAAATTTCGAGATTTTTTATCATCTAAAAAATCATGTATATAGACGATAATTTTATGTTATGTTTTTCGCTGATTTATTTGATTGAAATCGTGGTTTATAACAGTATTATCTAACAAATATAATGAAAATCTCTTTAAATCACTAATTTCCTCTGCATGTCCGTTTATTCATTTTCTCAGACAAATCTGTTTGAACAATGCCCACGCAAATATCAATACAAGTACATTGATAAGATACAAAAAGAGTTTGAAAGCAGTCCTGATCTGATATTGTGACAATCCGTCCACGGAGCATTGGAGTTTTTGTATAATCAGATTAATATTTTTAAAGTCCCAAGTGAAGATGAAATAGTGGAAAAGTTTAAAATTCTACGAAGTAGTGAATTTGAAAAGTTGAAAAATGAGGGGAAAGAGATCAAAGCGAAGGGCGATCAAACTCTAGAGGACTATCTACGTAGGGGGAATGAATATTTGAAAAGTTATTATAGTAAATTTTATCCTTTTGAGGGTGTCAAGATTGTGTCCACAGAAGACAGCATAATTTTTTCACTAGATGAGAACAGACAATTTAGGGGCATAATCGATCGCTTGGACAAACAGTGACAAGACACATTTGTAATCAATGACTACAAAACAAATAAGAACTTGCCAACTCAAGACAAGGAGCATTACTTTGAACAGTTGAGTCTATATGCCATCGGAATATCGCAGAAATACGCCAAATATTACAAAACCATCAAAGCCAGACTTTTTTATTTACATTTTGATATCATCGACGAGCGAGAGGTCACACAAGAAATTATGGATACCGTGAAAATGAAATATATCTGAATTATTGATCAGATTGAAAACAAAAAATTTACCTACAACATGTGAGACAAAAAATCTTTTGAATGTAAGGAAAACGCTCTATGTAAGTATTGCGAATATATGTCGATCTGCCCATTGCGGGCGCATATGAAGTTTGAAGATGAAATTGTAGGTTGAGACCTATGAGAAAAATCAATT
>CAJAPL010000186.1 GCA_903943625.1 uncultured bacterium | reverse complement strand
ATCTCAATTTATAGTCTGTTCTATTGATACTACCTGTATTTTGTTATCAAAATTTTTTGTCTCTATCAGCTTTTCAAAGACTTTTTTATCTTGAATCTTTCGAAATATACGATTGGTGTTTTTGTAAACAAGATTAAATGTATCGTTATCGAACTCGTAAAAAGTTTGACTTAGTAACATTTCTTTAAATTCTTTGCTTGTATTGATTTTATTGGCCAAAAGATAATGTTTTAGCCTTGCATCACATTCTTTTATAGATCTTTTCCCGCTCTTATTTAGTCCAAAAAGTTTTCTTAGTGGTTCATAAATTGCCTGTGTTTCAAAACTCATCCTTATTTGCTTATCTGTATCCAATCAACTAAGTGTGTTTATGTTGTTTTCTCTATCGTGTAACTTTAGTAGTATACACCTAACGTCTTTCATCCCTCAGTATAGTATCTTCTCTATTTTGTCATTAAATCTTTTTTCTGGATTATGGAAAAAATAATTTATGTTGTCTGTCACTGAATCAACCATAAATCACACCTCGTATCAAAATGTTTTATATATTTGCTCTAATGAAATCTCTTTGTTATCTTCAGCAGTATCATGTAGTATACTAGCTATAATAAGATTAATATCTCCAAATCTTTTGGCTGATAATAGTGCTACTTTTATCGGATGTTCTATAAATGGACCTCAGGAATACTTTCTCTTTTGTCACTTATGAGCTTTGAGCGCAATATTGCATGCTTTTTGAATGGCCACAAAACTCTTTTTGAAATTTGGGAATTCCAACTTTATTTTTTCCATGAAACTATCTATTGTGGTTTTTTCAAGCATCAAGCTCTCTAGTTATAAACGTGGTTTATATATGAATATGCCATAAAATTACAAGGTTTTAAAATTTAGATTGAAAAACTCATTTATTTACTTAACTTGTGGTTTGTTTAAACTTATTTTTCTATTATGGATATAAGGCAAATTGACACTTTTTTTGATTATAAACCAGTAATTGATAAAGACCCACAATTTATTGTGGATAATATTATTTTTTCTGCGAAAAAATATCTGTCAGAAGATAAGATAAAACAAATCCAAAAAGCCTATGAATTTGCAAGTGTTGCTCACCAATGACAATTTAGATTGTCATGAGAAGCATATATAATTCATCCACTGAGAGCTACAGAGTTTCTTATGGAAATCAAACCAGATTTGGAGTCTATTCAATCGTGTATTCTACATGACGTAATTGAAGATACTCCAATTACTTACGAACAATTGAAAAGCGAATTTTGAAGGGAAGTCGCGGATATATGTGAGTGACTGGTAAAGGTTTCTAAAATAAAATATAAATGAGAAGAGAGGCAATTAGAAACATTGAAGAAGACGTTTCTTGCTATGGCAAAAGATCTTAGGGTGATATTTATAAAACTAGCAGATCGTGTGCACAATGTCCAAACTTTACAATATCATCCAAATCCCGAGAAAAGGATTAAAATAGCCGAAGAGACCTTAAAAGTTTTTGTGCCTATAGCAAAAAGATTGGGGCTTTATTACTACCAACTTTATCTGGAAAACTGATCTTTTAAAGTATTAAACCCAAATGAATTTGACAGGATATTAACTTACTTAAAAAAATATTTTTGAGAATGAGAAAAATATACTGAAAAATGAATAAAAACATTAACAACTCTGTTGTACAAAGAATGAATTACAAATTTTGAAGTCAAATGAAGAATAAAGAGTCCATATAGAGTTTATGAAAAATTACAAAAAAAATATAACACCACAGATCTATCCAGTGTGATGGACTTTATTGCTTATAGAATAATAACCAAAAGTGTCGGCGATTGTTATATGGTGCTTGGGATCATACATAAACATTATACGCCACTTATAAAAAAAATAAAAGATTATATCGCTGTTTCAAAATTTAATGGATATAAAAGTATCCATACAACTGTTTTGTGAATGTTCCGTTTCCCTGTTGAAATACAGATTAGAACATATGAAATGGATGATGTGGCGGAATTTTGAGTAGCGGCTCATTTTGCTTATAGTGAGCAAAATTCTTCTGTGTCTGTTTCTCAGCAGCAATCAGAGTGGATTAAGAGATTGCAAAGAATAGTCGACGCTTATAAAACATCTGATGAGAAAGAAAGTTTTAAAGATGAACTAAATATAGAAGTTTTGCAAAAGTGAGTCTTTATTTATACTCCACAATGAGATGTAATAGAACTCCCTGGTTGAGCTACTGTACTTGATTTTGCTTTTAATATACATTCTGAAATTTGATTGAGATTTAAAAACGCTTTGGTTAATTGGGAAATAAAGCCTATAAGTTATGTGCCAAACAATTGAGATGTGATACATATAAATACTTTTAAAAATAGATATTCGGCAAATAAACATTGGTTGGAATTTTTACGTACGCCTATTGCCAAAACTCAACTTTTGAGATTTATTAGACTACAAGAGAAAAAAGAACGTTTAGAGGTGACTATAGAATCTTTTAATAAAACACTTAAAGATCTTTGATTGCCACTTTATAAATCAGATAAAGATGCAATACATAAAATAATTGATGATGGAGAGATGGAAAAGAGATTATTATTGGTTTTTGAAAAAAAAGACACATTTCATAGTATTATCAAGTTAGTTTACCCTGATGTATTTGCATCAAATAAAATGAGTGAAGCAAAAATACAAAATAAAAAACCTGGGAAATCTGTTTTACAGGCAATAGTTGACAATAACAAACTTTTAAATTGTACTTTTTGTCCTGAATGTATGCCAAGCATCAATGATAAAATAATAGCCAAGTCTTCAAAGTTTTGAATGAAAATACATAAAATGGAATGTAAGGCTTTAAAGACTGTCTCTTTTGATAATTTACTAGAAGCACATCGAGAGCACCAGGATAATAACGAATACAAATTTTTAT
>CAJAPL010000185.1 GCA_903943625.1 uncultured bacterium | reverse complement strand
GAAATTTACAAGCAAATTTTGAACCTTACTGAAATTTACAAGCAAATTTTGAACCTTACTGAAATTTACAAGCAAATTTTGAACCTTACTGAAACTTACAAGCAAATTTTGAACCCTTATTTTATAGCCCAAAATTTGACAAATCATTAGGTATAGAATAATATTAGTGTATGTTTTATAAATTTTTTTACGCCAATGGCTGAAATATTTAAAATAGATAAAAGCGAAATAAAGAATATTGACCAAAGCGCTCCTGATAAGATGCTAGATTTTGTGGTACAAAGAATTGATACAGAAGCTAAATTATCTGAATTAAAACAGAGTATTACAGATTGATTTGGAGATCAGAGCAAAACTGAAGTGGAAGTAGATATGGATAAAATCAAGGAATATCTGACTGACATCAAAGATTTACCATGGAAAGAAATCATAGATAAGTGATGAGCATGGGTAATAGCAGTACAGCTATCACTCAAAAAAATGTGATATGATGTAGGTAAAATCGATGGTTATTATGGATGAGCAAAAAGTCAGACTTATAATGCTGTACTAAAATTTCAAGAAGATGTAAATCTTAAATTAGCAGATGGAGATAAAATCGAAGAAGATTGATGGGCATGAACACATACTATAAATAAAATGCTAGAAAATCGAGGCGGTGCTGAGGTATTACCTACCAAAGTGACTAGAGCCGAGGCTTTAGCTGATCTTAAAAAATATCATATCGTCGGTCCTGATGCTAATGGGAAATATGAGGCTGAAGATGGATATGAATTTATAGACGATGCTGATCCAGATAATTTTGCTGTTAGAAAAAAACCACCTGAAGTTCTGCCTACGACACTTACAAAGGCAGAAGCACTAAAAGATCCTGCGAAATATCATCTTAAAAATGATGGAAAAGATGGATTATCTCCTGAAGATGGATATCGATGGATTGATCCAAATGATGATGCAAATCTAGCTGTAGAAAAGAAAGTTATGCCAAGCACCCTAACAAAAACAGATGCGCTCAAAAATCCTGGTAAATATTATCTAGACGAAGATAAAGGTAATCTAACACCTGAAGATGGATATGAATTTGTTGAATCAGATCCTGTAGCAAAAGATAATTTTGCTGTTAAAAAAAAGCCACCTGAAGTTCTGCCTACGACACTTACAAAGGCAGAAGCACTAAAAGATCCTGCGAAGTATCATCTTATTTGACCAGATGCTAATGGGGATCTTTCTCCTGAAGATGGATATGAACGGTTTGATCCAGACGACGATAATAATTTCGCTGTTAAAAAGAAAGAAGTCGCAGCATGACCAAAAGAATTAACAGCTCAAGAATTAGCCGCATTCACTGGAGAAGCAAAATTTACCTTGTCCGGCTGAGACGTCTACGAATGAAGTCGAGTGAACTGAAAACCCGAATGAAAAGGCAAATATATCCGAAAAGATGGGGATATTTATGAATGAGATTTTAAATGAGGGAAATTTGAGTGAAAAGGCAAGTTTACTTATAAATCTTGAGAATACGAAGAATGAGATTTTAAAGATAATGGTATATATAATTGAACAAAATATGACAAGAATAAAAACATTATAACAGTTTACAAAGATTGAAAAGAAGATCCAAACTGGAAGATAAATGGCATTAAATCTAAGTTCCCTGATCCGACAAAAGACTTGATTTCAAGTAAATTGAGCGAGAGGAACAAACAATTTGTTTTAAAATGATTAACTTGAATATATTTCAAAGATTTGGTACAAGCAGATAATTTTGTAAAATGATTAAAAGCGGCCGTAGACCAATTTGCATTTAAGAACAATAAAAACAAAGCTCCATTTGGTATTTCTGATGGATTTTTTAACTCTGGACATATATTCTATAAAGAATCAAATGGAGATGAAAAACTTTTAGAAGATAGCGAAAAAAATCGGAATAATAAAATGATACAATATGTAGAAGCTTATAAGTGAAAGCCTAAAGATTATAAGGATGAAATAAAAGCAGTTGTACAATATTTAAATTGACTAAATTGTCGATAATAAAAACTTTTTATAACAAGTTAGGCTCCCTGGTAAACAAGGGAGCCTTTTCTTTTTCTTTGAGATTACTCTTCTTCAGGTTGAGAATCCTCATACCCAGCTATAAAATCGCGTAATTTCCGGTTGATGTATGTGCGGTCAAAGATATCACTCAATTCCGCATCAATATCACTTGCAGCCAGAAAGTCGAGGAAAGATTGTTCTTTTACCCGTACGAATCTTTCATCATTGAGGGCACAGGCGAGGGTAATGCCTTTTCTGAAAGCAGCAATCTTAGTGTTAACAAGGGAGCCCTCAACAAATGAGTTGAGAGTTACCAGGTCTCCTGAGTGTGTCATGTAGCGAACGAAGAGGCGCTTATCATCACTTGAAAATTTTCGGTCAGTCAGGATTTTACTTAATCTGACTTTTTTTTGAGTTTTCATATTCTTTTTTTCTTTTAGTTTTTGTTCTATCCATATAACGATTCTAACGACAATGTCAATAGATAAATCT
>CAJAPL010000184.1 GCA_903943625.1 uncultured bacterium | reverse complement strand
TCGTTTCAGATCTCTCCTTACTAAGGATTAATCTAAGAGTATTAGGTTGGCAGTTCTTTAATTATTCATTTCCTTTATTTATAAATAGTTCAGCTAAAAAATTAAAAATTAAACCTGAAATTATTTGAGATATGGATTACAGTGATTATGTTAAACTACTCAAAGGGAAGTTAAGCCCCAATAAATCTAAAGATAGAAACAACAGAAATATATTAATAATGATTAGTAATAAAGGTGGTTACGAAAAGTTTCGTGGTGTTGATGCCGATAAAAAATTCAATAAAGACATAAAACAGAAGGTTAATAAAGTACAGGAATTTAAAGGTACTGTAGCTCACAGACAATGAATTGTTACAGGTAAAGTATTTCTGTTTAAGCGATGAGCTAAAGACTTTAATAAGAGAATCTATGAATTTCCCAAAGATTATATTTTAGTCGCTGGACAAACCAAACCATTATTAATGCCAGCAATCCGCAAAGCTAAAGCCATTGTTACTGATGAGTGAGGTTTATTGTGCCATGCGGCTATAGTCTCTCGTGAACTAAAAATACCTTGTATCATAGGCACAAAAGTTGCTACTAAGCTTTTGGAAGACGATGACTTAGTCGAAGTCGATACAAATACATGAACTATTAAAATTTTAAAGAAAAATAAGTAAGGAATAATTTTCAAAATAAGAAAAAGATATCGATGATTTATTGAGTGGATATGTAGGGTAATTTTTGATCCTATTTTTCAGAGGGCCCACTGCCCTTCCCCTCGTTTTTAAGGAAGGTTTGAAAAGTTTATTTAAATGATTTGTAAGATTGTTTGTAATTGTTAAACTAGCTCTTATTAGTAAGTATTTAATATATAATTTTAATAGTATGTGATCATTATTTGGGGCCTCCTGGTTAGAACGTATCTGGCTTTCGGCACACCCGACTAAAGATAGTAGAAGAAAATCTCTTTTTAAAGCAATATCTCGAAGAATAGTAGGGACACTTGATACTATATTATTATCTCGAATATTAACATGAAGATTAAAAGTTGCAATTTCAATAGGCGGAGTAGAGATTATAACTAAAACTATTTTATATTATTATCATGAAAGAGCTTGGGCAAGAGTACAACCAAGTAAAAAATCTCAAAAAACTGTAAATTAATAATCTTTCTAAATTTAAAAAAAGCTGAACTTTCGCCCAGCTAATTTATTAAGTTCAAGACTATCCTTTAATCAAATATACTTTTACAAAGCTAGATTTAAGATCAGATCATTGTTTAGATAATCAGTCTAATTGATTATTCTTTGCCATATCGAGTATTGTATCTAGATTTTTTCTTATCGCTTGGATAGATTCATCGTTAAGTTGAGCTTCTACTTCCTTGAGTTTTTCATCTGCCATAGGATATGTAGAGATAATTTTTTGTGTATCTTTTTTGTCGGCTCATGCTATTACAGTTTCCATAATATCGTGAAAATCTACTAATGTGATGGCTAACATAGAGAATCAGTTTCTTTTAAATATATCTTGAAATATTGGTCTAACTTCTTCTAATTTTTTGTGAGTAGCTGGAAGATCACCAGAATATACTGCATCTTTTATGTCTGTTAATAATGTAGATATTGTCTCTAGATCAGCATTAAATTTAGTATCACTTTTGAGAACGTATGGTTTGTAGTTAGAATATTTATCTTGAAATTCTTTATAAGCGGGGATAAGTTTTTCATAATATGAAATAGACTCCTCTCTTTTTTCTTTACCCGTGTTGAAAAGCAATTGTTTGTAACTATCGTTCATATGTGCAAAATCTTCTAAGAAGAACTTTCTACTAAAAAAGTTGCTGAGAAAAGCTAATATTCATCATAAGATCAAAATTACAATAACATAAATCCAGACAAGCATTTTTTTTATGGGCTTGTTTTTATTTGTATTGATTTTAAATATAGAATACAAAGCACAAAATCATGTAATACTAGTAAACAAAGATATAACAGCGATTATATATAGAACAATTTGCAGAGTCCCATGTAGTCGGAAATATCATCATATAAAGGCCAATACAGCTATAAACAATCTGATCAAACGATCAAAATTTCATTCATTTTTTTTCATAGTAAAAATTTTATAAATTTAAAAATTATTTTTTTGTAATTGATACATAATGATACCACCATCCATATTGATAATGTTATATTGTGGTAATTGTGGTTTAAGTTGCATCTGGACATAACCAGAAGATCAACCAGAATGACAATAAAGGATAAAATATGTCCCTTCTGGATATTGATTACCAAAAAATATTTCATTTGAAATAGGCACAGATCAATCAATAGGGTGATTTATCATATCTACAAGAACGACGTTAATCCCTTGAGATTCTAATTCTTTTTTGTTTGTAAAATATTCTGTCCGGGTCCATTTATCGGTAGATTTTTTGCCACGAATATCGCAGGCATCTTTTTTAAATAAATCAAAAACACTCATTAAAATTAATATAAATAGTTAAAACATTATTTAATATTATACTATCTTCAGTTCCTATTCCCCATTCAACCAACTCCTCTTTCTTGTTGAGATCAAATAATTTCATTGTATTCCAATAAAGAAATATATTGTGGAATATAATTACCACCATTATTGGTTATATTTTTGATATAAGCACGCAAATGATTGCGAGATCATTTGTTTAAATTGTTATATATTGTTATTATATCTTGTTTATCTGTTTGTTTGATGAGAACATTTAAATCACGAATATCTAAATCTTCAACTGTTGCACCTACAATTAGAGCATCTAAAAGTGACTTATCTCATTGAGACACTAAATCATTATATAATTTTTGCATTGCAGAAGATGTAAATTTTCCAACTGAATCATCTAAAACAGGATCTGGGATAGAATATATATCTAAAAGATTCTTAACTGCTGTAGTATGAGTTTGTTCAGATTCTGATATATTTGAAAATATTCTATTTCATCGTTTTTCTCCTAAAGTAGTATAAACATCTCTTGCTAATTTTTCTTCTTCACGCATCTGGATAAGTCAAATTTTTTCTTGATCAGAAATAATTCATGTAGATATAGTATCTAGTAATTTAGCAGTATCTAACATATCGCTTTGGTCTACTATGTATTCTGTAATACTAGATTGATCTTTTTTTTCTGGTGTATCGATACTGCATCAAGCAATAATTAAAAAAGATAGTAATAATGTGGATATTAAAATAAGTTTTTTTGTTGTAGTATTCATAGTTTGGGAAGATAATAAAATTAAAACATTATTTTGGTTGTTCAAAATATTTTAGTATTGTTGCTCTGAAATCTTCTGTTTCTAAGACTAGTCAGCTTAAATTTTTAATATCATAAGTAGGGCCTATCTCTTTTAATTTCATTGTCCTTGTTGTATCTATGGGAAGGTTTAATTCATTTTGAAAATATTCAAAAGGCACTTTTGTAGTATCGATAACATATTGTAAAGTATTGCTTCCTCTAATATTCATAACATTAATTATTCACTGTTCATTAACTATATTTGATACGGGTTTTGTCTGCCATATAGGAGTCAGAGTAACTAGCCCAAGAGAAATAAAGAAGATACCAACGACTAACCAAATAAAAGTCTGTTTCTTAATTTTCTTGCCCAATATATATACATCTAAACTATTTTTGGGACAGTCGTTTACACACTCCATACAGCTAATACAATCAGGATGAGTTATCTGATCTTCAGTTTTTATATTGAGATTTGCTGGACATGATCTAGTACATATACCACAAGATATACATGTATTATTGTCTCTTTTAAGTTTAAATAAATTAAGTTTCTTGATAATGCCAAAGAAGGCTCATAGGGGACATAAATATCTACACCATCGTCACTTACTAAAAAATGCCGTGATAACAACAAAAGCTAATACAGAATAAGCAAATATTAATTCTTCAAATTCATTACCTAAATGTGCAAATGCCGAAAATGGGTCATATGAATCAAAAACCAAAGCAGTTTCTCTAAATGAAAAATAAACTATTACCAATAATACAATATATTTTATATACCTGAAATATTTATCTAATTTAGCAGGCAATTCCAAATATCTTTTGATTCATAACTTTCTACCTAGAGATCTTAACCGTTCACTAATAGCTCACAATGGACAGAAAAATCCACAAAACACTCTTCCAAAAAATATCGTAAGAAGAGTAAATATAGCAAGTAATATAAAATTACTTCGATAAAGCTTCATAATAAATTGACCACTAAATATATATGTTAATATACCTTCTAAAGCCCCAAACGGACAATATGCATGTATAGGCGAAGCTTTTTCTATGCCATATTGTTGGTGTGTAAATGCTAGAAACAAGATAATCC
>CAJAPL010000183.1 GCA_903943625.1 uncultured bacterium | reverse complement strand
TACAAGCAGACTATCTTTTCATCATCACAAAGTCACCAAAGCCTTTTGTGAGTCGATATGAAATTTTTCATATTCATTTATTTTTTCGCTATTCTTATTAACAAAATAGCACAACTCCAAAGGAGAAATATTATTTTTAAAGAAATATTCTCATAGTCAATTTATATAGAACTTCCTCCAAAACTCTTTCTGCTTATCATCCAAAAATCAATCTTCCAAAACAATTTCCCTAGTCGGACAAAGTTTGTAATAACTAATCGCCAATGCAATGGATAAGTGAAATAGCAGTCAATCCAAAGTAGACTGATTTATATTTTCTCTAATCTTGAATCACTGACAAGAAAAATCTATTTCTTCAACAAAAAAAATAGCCTCATCAAAGCTAAAATTAAAAACAGCCTTTAATGATTTTGTATCAAAAGCACAAGATTTTATTATAAATTTATTAAATTTTTCCATTTCAACAGACACAATATAAGTAGAAATTATTTAATTATAAAAATATGCTTTGCAATAGAATCTATTTTTTCTATATTTTCTACATCACATAATAGCCTTTAATGATTGGCAAAATATGAAAATATCCGACCTATACAACAAAAAAATAGCGATATTATGATTTGGTTTAGAGTGAAAATCGACCTTAAATTTTTTACTAAAAAACAAAATTCTGACTTCAAATATAACTATATTGGATCTCAACAAAGATATAGTCCCACCACAAAGTATAAATACCGAAACTGGAGAAAACTACTTAAACAATATATCAAGATACGACATTATTTTCAAGACAGCATGAATGCCACTAAACGAGAAATTAATCCCAGTAAAAAATAAGATAACAATTCAAATGCAGTTCTTTCTAGACAATTATAAAGGCAAAGTCATATGAGTAACTGCCAGTAAATGAAAGTCTACGATGTCTAGCCTATTGTATCAAGTAATTAAGGATGCATGAAAGAACATTAAACTAGTATGAAATATATGAACTCCCGTCCTAGATGAGATAGACTTTCAACAAGAATATGACTACGTCGTATGTGAGATATCTAGCTATATGCTAGAGTTTTTGGACAAGAAAAACTACATATCTATACTTTGAAGTATATTCCCAGAGCACATAGACTGGCACAACGGACTTCAAAATTATGTAAATGCAAAGTTAAATATACTAAAAGGATCAGATATAAATGTCGTATGCCAGAGTACCATAAAACAATACAACTTACAAAACCAATATCACAATATAATATCATACGGTAAAGATTGAAACTATTCACAAGAGAAATGATTTTTTACAAAAAATTGAGAAAAACTATTTTCAACCAGAAATATCAAACTATTATGACAACATAACAAAGAAAATATATGCGCCATCATAGCGGCAATAGACCAATTATGAATAGACTTAATGTCAGTTGAAAAAACTATTAAAAATTTCACATGACTACCCCACAGACTAGAATTTGTAGGGACATATCATGGTATCGATTTTTATGATGATGCAATATCTACTACTCCAGAAAGCACAATACAAGCTATCAAAACTCTAAATAAAAAAATCGATACAATATTTTTGGGATGAGTAGATAGATGATATGATTTTAGCGAATTGGCAAAATACATAATCAAGTCCGATATAAAAAACATAGTTTTATTCTCCCCTTCTTGAAAAAGCATAAAAGAAGCTTTAAGTGGAGAGAAAGACATAAATTTTTTTGAAACTGATGACATGTGACTAGCAGTTGATTTTGCATTTAAATATACCCAACAAAACAAGATATGTCTGCTTTCTACGGCTGCCCCTAGCTATAGTATACGAAAAAATTTCGAGGAAAAATGAGATCTATTTAAACAGTTCGTAAGAGAGTATTAATAAACCCAAAATTATACTTGACTTTAACATTAAAATAAGTATAGGTAAGTTAACCTGCTTGCAGGATAACAAAACAAACTAATCCACAAATCTAACATTCAT
>CAJAPL010000182.1 GCA_903943625.1 uncultured bacterium | reverse complement strand
TGTGTTTTGAGTTTTATATCCTAAGTCGATTGAAGTGTCACTAGCGAATAAATATCGTCCTCAAACATTTGATACTGTGATATGACAGACTCATATCACCGATATACTCAAAGCCCAGATGAAATCTGATCAGAAAATACATCATAATTTTTTGCTTTTTTGACCTAGAGGAACCGGTAAAACTAGTGCCGCTAGACTACTTGCAAAAGCGTTGAATTGTTTAGATCTCCAAGATGGAAACCCATGTAACAAATGTGATAACTGTCTGACTATAGCCAAATGAACTACGCTTGATTATATGGAAATAGATGCTGCATCTCATACTTGAATAGACAATATAAGAGAAGAAATTTTGGATAAAGTCCCCTACCCACCTACACAATTAAAGAAAAAAATATATGTGATAGATGAAGTACACATGCTAAGTAAGTGAGCCTTTAATGCGCTATTGAAGACTATTGAAGAACCTAGGGATAATGTGTGCTTTATACTGGCTACCACAGAGATGCACAAAGTGCCAGACACGATAATTTCTCGTTGTCAGGTTTTCAATTTCAAAAAAGTTTTGGAAAATGATATGGTAAAACATCTAGAATGGATATGCAAAGAAGAAAGTCTGAAATATGATCAGGATGCATTGAATATTATTTCCAAGATTTCTGAAGGATGTGTGCGTGATGCTGTCAAGTATGTAGATCAGATCAGTATTTTGTGAGATATTACTCAAGGACATGTGACGAAGTTTTTGTGAGTAGCGTCAGAGAAAATGATTAAGGATTTTTTGGGAACTGTGAAAAAATGAGATAGAGATATTATATTTCAAGAAATAGATAAAATATATCAAACCTGAATAGATTTGCATCAATTTGCTAAACAAGCTCTGATCCATATAGACCACAATCTGGCTAGCGATATGGATTTTTTGCTAGATGTGAGCGAGTGATTTTCCGAAATTATTTCAACTATAAGATATTATCCATATCCTGTAATCGTTTATAAAATAGTGTTTAATAAATATTTGAGGGGCGATCAAAAAACTGATGAAGATAAGATTAAAAAGCCGAGTAAACCCAAAGAAGTTGAAAGCGAAAAAGAAAATGTCGGAGTAGTAAATGAGAGTATGACTGTGGATGTTATCAAGGTTGACGCTCCAGTGCAACAAGCTGTAGTTGAAACAGTCGTGAAAAGCAAAAAAAATAATCAGGCTCGAGACGACATATGGAATAATGTTTTGAGTAAAATAAGTAAGATTTCATTGCAACAAAATTTGAGAGGAAACTTTATAATAGAAAATATACAAGGCAATACTGTAGATGCGATAATAATAAATAAAATAACAAAGATATTGCTGGATAGTGATGAAAATAGAAGGATGCTTGAGACAGCATTTGCGAATGTAATGTGATCAAAAACCAGATTAGATATAGTTTTTGAAAGCAAGGAAAATTATTTTGCTAGGAAACTGTGATAAATCAAAATTAAATATTTTGCAAAAAGCGCTCCGGGAAAAACGGGAGTGCTTTTTTTTTGGTCTGGCGAGATCCCCTAAGGGATGATAGACCGAGGAGGGAGTTTTTGCTCTTTTAACAAGAATTACATAGTTATATTAACCGGGATTTTGTTTGATTTGATCCAGGCAATAACGTGATTATCGGCCGATGAATAGACCAACTTCTCACGCCTACCGTTCTTGAGAGAAATGATTATCTTGCCAGTGCTGGTAAGATACACAGGGATGCTAAGATTACAGCCACGGTAAACATCATTAGGCAGCGATATGTTTCCCGATGTCTTGATAACAGATAACCTAATCATTTTCCTTTTTTTTACTGCCATCCGGTAAGTAGTATGAGAAATAGCGCTGCGGATGTTGTTGGTGGTGAAAGTAAATTTTTTCTTTTTCATACAGATTGGATTTTTGTTTTTTGTGTTGAATGTATATATATTTTTACGACAAAGTCAATACTAAGATATTTTTAGTGTTTAATGACTTTTTGGTAGCCCCCCCATTCCCCTTATAAAAACTTTTCGACCCTTGCAATAGTAGTTGAAGATGCTCATATATCTACTTCTATTTTTTTGTAATTTTGTCAGTTATTT